>CAIUYS010000147.1 GCA_903903365.1 uncultured Methylococcaceae bacterium | reverse complement strand
CGCAGAAGAGACGGTAAGGTGCGGGCCTTCCGGGCTATCTTTAACGTTGAAATCCAGAATAAACCGATTATCCTCTGGAAATAATTCATCTTTGCGCTGAATCATGGCCCCTATGAAATGAATGGTCGTTATTGCAGGTGCCGGGTTGCTGTCTTGAGAATACGTCCCCATTTCTGCTTCCAGTTCTTGCCTCATTGTCGGCATCTCATCAATAAATGCAGTCAGTTTTTCGATACGGTCTTCTTTTGGCAACGCGGCAATATTCCATGCCACGGCCGCTAGTGCTATAAGGTTCTCAAATTCCTTCGTGGATAGCTTTTCAGGTTCAAACGGTTCACATAATTCTAATAACGCTGCGGATAATTTAATACCACCAAGCGGCTTTTGTTGTCTTTGCTGGTGTTTTTTTCGGCTTGCTTTGCCCATGATTTACTCTCAACAGTGCCAGTATTTTTTCTAAAGTTTAGGGCGATTCGTTTTGAACAGCCCATACTGATATTCGCGGTAGTTGCCTTACATCGGACGATAACGGCTTTACAACACACTGCGCATGGGTCTGTGCGACTTTTTATCCAGCGCAGGCAAGGCCGCAATTGCTTCACGCAGTTTGGTTTCCCAACTGCGTCTAAGCTGCAACATATAAACATCATCATCGTCAAAACAGTAATATTCATCGAGGCTAAAGCTGTCTTTACGATAGATAAGCATTTCAACAGGTGAGCCGACGCTGGCATTACTACGAATGGTAGAGTCCATGGACACCAGACAACACCGCGCAGCTTCGTCTATGGGTGTGCCTAGTTTAAGAAATCGATCCAATATGGGTTTTCCGTATTTACTCTCGCCAATTTGCAGAAAAGGGGTGTTGGCTGAACTGGTTATGCTGTTGCCTTCTGCATAAACCATGTAAGCGGCAGGTGCATCAGTGCCGATTTGACCAGCTAAAATAAAACTGGCAGAGGTGTTAAATGCGGATTGTCCCTGAGAGCTTTTATGCTGTTTCTGTTTATCAACACTGACATGACCTAAATAATCAGCCGCCTCAAACAAGCTTTCCACACTGTTAAAATTTATTTTGGCATTTTTTATTTTGTCGCGGTGTAATTGCTCTAAAACGGCTTGCGTAGTGGCCAGGTTGCCCGCGCAGAGTAACACAATCTTACGGTCACTGGTTGTATCAAAGGCGTGCATTTTGCCATGTGTGCTGACATTATCAATACCGGCATTGGTTCTTGAATCAGAAACCAGAATAAGTCCTTCATTTATAGAAGCTGCAATACAATAAGTCATCAACGTTTAGCCATCGTAATTTAAATTTTAAGGGTTAATTATCCAGCAAATCGACTCGAACGTCCATGTTGTTCAATAAACAGCCTGAGCCGAACTGATGAAATATGGAAACATCTGCGGCATCGCGCCCCAAAGCAATAACCACCCGGCCGCCTCTAAAGTCAATTTGTGTGGGGTCAAAGCAATACCAACGGTCACCAATATAAGCTTCAAACCAGGCATGTAAATCCATCGGTTGTAGGTTATGCAGGTAACCTACGACCAGTCGCGCGGGTATGCTGATACTGCGACAAAGTGCTATGGCAAGTTGCGCAAGATCCCGGCACACGCCATAGCCATGTTGATGCACTTCAACAGCGGATAGCGGAAATTCACTGGAGCCGGGTACATAGTGTATGGAATCCCGAACCCAAGCATTAATTTTATTCACTTGATCGTAACCGGGCAGGGCATCAACCGTTATTTCTCTGGCAAGATCGCCAAATCGGTCAGATTCGCAATAGCGACTGGGTAACAGAAAGGTAAGTGCGTCGTTGGGAAGGTGCTGTATTTCAACAAAACAAGCTCCCGGTGCAATATCAATGCTGTCAGGCACCATGACCTCGGCTGAGGTATGGATTAAAAAATCTCCAACCGGTGCAAGCAAACGCTGACAGGAATTTCCGAAACTGTCAGTACTTTCTATAATCGGTATCGCAGGTTTAATGGTGTAAACCTCGCGGTTTATCCATTGCTGTAAGCCTCTAAAAGGACGCAGCATTAAAATTAAAGCACTCGCTTCAACTATCTGGAAATTGAGATTACAACTCACCTTTAATTTCATATTAATACCCTGTGTAAATAACGGCATCACTCATTTTCGCACGAAATCAGTAAGCAGTTTAGCTTATAAAACAAAGCCTCGTCACACTTCAGTCAGTCGTTAAAAAATAGCACACAGATGACACGGATTTGACGGATAGACACGGATAAGGGATGTATTTTAATCCCATGGGTGACGATCTACAGCTTCGTAACTATTTGAATATTTCTGTGCTTTTCGTGGACTAATAGAATTTCCCTGCTTTAAACGCCCAATGACTCAATTTCTTTATAAGCGTGGTTTAGCCAAATTTTAACCCGTTGTCTTTCAAGTAAACCCAGCGCATCAATGCTTTCGGTATCCTTGTTTTTTGCAGCCCAAAAACTGTAGCTGTTACTGTCAATCTTGGTCATTACCGGTGCATGAAGACGCTTTAATGTCATAATCCGTGCATCAAAAGCCAGAGCTCGCTCTTTAACGCCCGATTGTTCCAGAATTTTAAAGTGCTCATCACGCAGTTGGTTTTGCACCAGAATATAATTAAGACGCGTACCGTATTGGTCGAGTAATTTGTCCAGTAAGTCTACGCAATCTTTGCCAGAATCCATGACGTTCCAATAGCAGATAGAAATCCCCAGTTCTTCTGCCAACTCCAGCACACCAGAGTCCTCTATCCACTTACCTAATGGTTGATGGGTTTGTGCCGCAAGATCAACCAAAATACGCTGTTCCGGTTGTTCTGACGCCGCCTCTATTATGGCATCCAGGCTTTGGTAATTGTCGATCACTGTCGGTGACGCATAGTCACTGTAAAAACGCAGCAAGGAACCATGCGACCGATCGGTATCAAAGCCGACAAAGGGAATGCTGTTATCAATCATGTATTGAGCCAGTAGACGCGCAACAACCGATTTCCCGATACCGCCTTTTTCGCCGCCGATAAGATGAATAGTACTCATATAAACTCCTCTAAGTTAAAAGTGATTAGGTAAAAGGTGCAAGGTGCAAGGTGCAAGGTAAAAAAAAGTGAGATGGTAATCTAACTCACCCTTGAACCTTGAACCTTTAACCTGCATTATCATTCCATTCTCATCACATCCACTGATACTGACAGCGTATGCTGACCGCCGCCAAAGGCAATGCCTTTAAGCGGGGTTACATCGGCATAATCACGACCCCAAGCCAAGGTGATATGTTGATCCAAGGGTACGGTATTATTGGTGGGATCAAAATCCAGCCAGCCCATACCGGGAATGTAAACCGAAAACCAGGCATGGGAGGCATCAGCCCCTACCAGACGCGGCTTGCCGGGTTCAGGCAGGGTCTCGACATAACCGCTGATGTAGCGGGCGGCGATTCCATAAGCTCGTAAACAAGCGATAGCCAAGTGTGCAAAATCCTGACAGACACCTCGACGAAAACTGAGCACCTCAGATAAGGGCGTAGCGATGGTGGTAAAGGTTGGGTCGTAGATAAAGTCTTTGTAAATTCGCCCCATTAAATTATGTACAACGTCCACCAGAGCCCGATTGGGTTGGAACGAGCTTGCTGCATACTCAGCGAGTTCAGGGGTAATAGTGATCATGGGTGAGTCCAGAAGGTATTGCCGGGCATCCAGTATCTCAAGATTATTATCCTGATTTTGTAGCTGGGTTTGAATCTGCTGACTTTGTGACTGTCCTTGCAGCGGTGTTCCCTGCAACAGGTTACGCACCTGCTCCCAGGTCATTTGATTAAATAAATCCAAATTGTTTTGCCTGGGAAATATGGTTACCTCACTGATTGCGGTGACGATGAGTTGAGTGTGGGGTTGCTGGGTAGAAAAATAAACGACGCGATTACCAAAAAAATCAACCCGCTCGCGAAGATCCATAGGCGTTGGCTTAATGTCAAAGTGACTGCTGTGGCAGTGTTGACGCCAGAAATTACGGGGCTGTAATTTGGCTTCATTCTGGCACAAACCGACTGATTGGCTGTAGTGATAGAGCGTCGTGTGGGTAATACGGTATTTCACAGTTCATCCTCGGCGCTATTGGGTATCAGCAGTTGTGAGGTCTGCGAGTGACTGAAATAAGCTTCGGCGATCACTTCTGCAAACCGCCATAACAAATCTGTCGTATTTGATAGCAAGCTTTCCAAATCGGTATAGATACCATCATTTTCATCAGCCAGGGTTAATTCGGACATATTACACAGGCGTAAGTCGGTATAGGTTTTTAAAATTAAACGCTCCTCTTCACTTAAACGGCTTTTACTTTTTACTCTGGGCAAAGCGTCCACATGAACTGATAATTGATGCAGTTGATAAGCAACCGAGCGTGGATGCGTTTCATCCAGTAACAACAACTCCAGTACCATCGGTAACTGGATAAAAGAACGGTAGCGGCGCTGATAAATAGTTAAGCTGTCAGTTGACACCAGAACAGCCTCAAGCACCTGATTTTGCAAGGCATCTTCGTGTCGTAGCGCCAATGTTGAGCGGAGTAAGGCAATCAGTGACAGTGCACGTTCCAGTCGCCGTCCACTGTCAAGCATTAACCAGGCGGCTTCACGGGTCATGCTTTCACTGGTTAAACCCGTAAAGGCGACGATGCCGGTAATCAAATCATCCAGATGATTCTGTAATTGTTCGACCGTGATTTCATTATTGACGACCCGCTGCTGCCAGCGACGTTGAATGTTATCAACACTTCGCCAAGTATCTTGTGACCACAAATCACGAATGTTAAAAGCTGCTTGAACCAGTGCTTGAATATTAGCCGTCAGTGAGCCTTTGCGATGTCCCTCTTTAGCCAACGAGAGCAGTTCCACCTCGGGTGTTTTCAGGAGT
>CAIUYS010000146.1 GCA_903903365.1 uncultured Methylococcaceae bacterium | reverse complement strand
TAAAGCAAAGTTACACCGAGCTACAGTGACCCGTTCAGAGTTGGGTTATGAGGGGTCTTGCGCAATTGACGGCACTATTCTTGACCTGTCAGGTATCAGAGAATACGAGCAGATTCAGATTTACAATATCAATAATGGAGCGCGTTTTACCACGTATGCCATTCGTGCAGAAAATGGTTCCGGCGTGTTTTCGGTTAATGGTGCCGCTGCCCGTTTAGCCTGTCCTGGTGACCTGATTATTGTTTGCGCTTACACGATATTGGATCAACAAGAATCCGAAAAACATAAGCCGACCCTGATTTATTTTAACGAAAAAAACGAAGTCTTACGTTCTGCCTCATCAATACCTGTGCAGGCCGCCGGCTAGTGTTTTAGAGAAATTTAATAAAGTAAAAAAAACCCGCAAGCCAACCGGCTTGGCGGGTTTTTTATTGGCCATGAGTTTGTTTCAGTATTGAAAAATAAATGATGATTTGGCCGTTTCGATCATAGAACACGGATGACACGGATCAGACGGATTTTTTTAGTCGATAATATCTATCGTGATTATTGATGTTATGAATTGGTAGGGTGCGCATCGCGCACCACAACCATGCCAGAGTAGAAATCCAATAGGCACCCGATAAAAAACAATAATAGATTGTGGTGCAAATAAAACCGCTTAGTGGATGCGATTTTAGGTGCGCGATGCGCACCCTACTCAACTCTTATCCGTGCTTATCTGTTAAATCCGTGTCATCCGTGTTCTATTTTCTATCAAAAGTTTAGGGTAACCTGGCTTCATGGCTTGTTAATCACTTCATCCTTCAATACATCGAATGCGTTAAAGGCAATGTTTAAGCTGAGTTTCAGGTTAATAATGCTGGCGATAGTGGTACTGGTAAAAATACAGATCATAATGGCGATTTGATATTTCACGGCCAACCACGGTTCACTGCCACCCAAAATTTGCCCTGTCATCATGCCGGGTAAAGAGACCAGTCCCATGGTGCCCATGCTGGCGATGGTCGGATTGATGGCAGCTTTGATGGCATCCCGAAAATAGGGGCGCACGGCCTCCCAACGGGTCGCGCCCAGCATTAAAAAAGTCGCATATTCGTTCTCGTTTTTGCGGAGCGCCGAATAAAAACGCTCCAATGCGATGACATTGCCTTGCAGACAATTGCCCAGAATCATCCCGGCCAACGGCACGATATAGCGGGCATCGTAAAAGTGGGTCGGCTGAATGACCAGAATCACCAGATAGGCGGTGGAGAATAATATGCTGGAGGCAATCGCGGTAAAGGTGGCTAACGCAAAATAACGCGCTTTAAGCCCGGCACGTTTTAGAATGGTTATATCGGCGACTATCACATCACCAATATCCATAAACCGTTTAGCCAGGGATTGTTAAGCGTAAACAGTGTCTTGAGATAAATGCCCACCAGCGCCAACTGGAGACTCATGCGTAGCAGGCTGATGCCTATATCCCGGCTTAAGCGCAGGCCGATAAGCCAAAGCAGTATCCACGGTAGTACACAAAGCCCGTAAAGAAGCGTCATTTGCGGCAAGCCGATATCAAGTGTTTCCATGTCGCTTTACCTCAGTCAATCGACCCGCCTCAAGTGTAAAAATAATATCACTGCGTTCCAGCCATTCAGGGTCATGAGCGACCGAAAGCACCGTCAACTGAGGATCCGAGAAAACATCGAACACGGCTTGTTTACTTTGGGCATCCAGTGCGCTGGTGACTTCGTCCAGCAGATACAACGTTTTACCCAGTAACAGACCGCGTGCCAGCGCAATCCGCTGTTTTTCACCGCCGGAAATACGGCTGCTTTCCTGATTTAAAATACTGACGGGCAGTTGCAGTCGTTGTAACACCTCTAGCAGTTGCGCTTTTGTGGGTTGATGCTCACGATGTGCCTTAAATTGAAAAGGCAAGAGCAACGCGTCTCGCACCTTTTCGGCACCCAACATCGGTTCTTGTCCAATGTAAGCGGTGCAGCTTCGAATAGTCTGAATCGATTTCGGCGTTAACGGCATTTCCTTAAAGTAAACGCTGCCGGTTTGTAACGGATGCAGTCCCAACAAGGTTCTTAATACACTGCTTTTACCTGAACCGGATTTGCCGCATAACACCGCTTTTTCACCGGGAAAAAGAGCAAAGCTGATATCGGCTAGAATCACTTTTTCGTGGGCAATAACCGATACTTGATCGAAACGAATGATAGGTGACATTAAGAGATTATTTCATATAAAAATTATTGAGTTTTATGGCTTGATAGCTTATCTGGAAAAACAGATCTAATCAGCTTATCTTTCGGAAAGCCCCGAGCCATAACGCTGAATCAAATTAACATGAAATTTAGGGTGCATGCATTAAAATATTTAACACAACAAAAAACCATGCACGATCCAATGTCATTAAATTAAGCATACCGCTGGAGTAAAACCGCTTTAGCTGTTTTTACAGGCAATAGCTGAAGCGATTGCACTCCAGTTTTTTAAACAACTTGCGCTTAATTCAACGGTATTAATGCGCACTCATCAAAGGCTATCTTTTTTTATGGGTAGGGTGAAATAAAATGTGGTTCCTTTTCCAACTTTGCTGTTGAATTTCAAATGACCCTCATGCGCTTCGACAATGGAACTACTGATAGATAGCCCCATCCCCATACCTTCGTCCTTGGTAGTGTAAAAAGGCATTAATATTTTTTGTTGCTGATCTTCAGGAATGCC
>CAIUYS010000145.1 GCA_903903365.1 uncultured Methylococcaceae bacterium | reverse complement strand
GCCTTATTTTTCAAGGCGCGCACGGCACGCCCTACGTATGTACTTAATTAATTCATTAATTCATGGCTCTATAACTAAATTGATCGACCGTGCTCACAGGCCTTGCCTCCCCTTTAAAAAACGGGGACTGAGGGGGATTTATTTAAAAAATATCCCCTACCCTCTCTTTTTCAAAGAGGGGGAACTAAATAATTACAAACGAAGTCATTTTTTCTTGATTTATATCATTATTTATTTGAAACTATTTGTATTGGTAGTTACTTATTGGGTGTATTCAGCTTTGTTTATTACACCCTACACATGATATACCACGGGGCTTTTGACCGTCCCGACTCACTTTAACATTGTCTTAATGGTTTTTTTTATTATACTAGTTAATTTTTAGGTAAAAATAATGTGTTTTAGTGCTGATATGTCGCTGGGGCTAGGTCTTATAGGATTTGCGGCTTCAGGCGTGACTTTTATTGATAAAACCGAAGCTTTTTGGGTAAGGTTCGCGAGAGCTTATGCCATTTTCCATTTTTCACTCATGGAGTTTATTCAATATTTTGCCTACCCGGTTGCTGACCAATGCGGCTACGGAACCAATTTTTATTTAAGCGAGATGTCAACTTACCATATCGCCCTGCAAGCAGTCGCCATTATGCCGGCACTGGCCACTTACTCCTCTGATAAATCTGCCCTTAAACAGGCCACAATATATGGGGCGTCACTTAGCTTTTTATTCCTGATTTGCTCTTTTCTGCCCAATACCCTGCAAATTTTTAATGCGACTCCTAATTTTATTGGCAATATGGTTTCCTGTTTATTTATGGGTACTTATCATATTGGTTATCGTATATCGAGTGCGTTTGGAACCTTGGTTACCCACGGCTCATTATTTGCGTTGGCATTGAGTGGTTTTCTCTGGAAAAATAACTGGAAAATCTCCAGTTACCATTGCTTTATGGCGTTAATGACTTTATTTATGCCTCAATGGTTACTGGGTGTATCAACCGGAGAAGCGGCCGCCATTTATTGCTTCTATTCAATCCCTATCACCATCAGTTTTATGCCGTATTTTAAAAGTTTTTTCACGGTTCAATGCTACGAAAGCAATCCCGACTTCTCCCTTAAAAGCTAAGGGACTTTAAAAAATAGCCCATAAAAACAGATGCGTTGTTTTTCCGTACATTTCAACACTGGCCCCAGCTAGCCTTGAAATGACCGGGTCTGCAATACAGCGGTGACAGTTACCGGTTTGGTTCTGAAGAAATCAAACAAACCGCCTTTCGAATAGATGGATTGTTCATGCCAACTGTGGACAATCCTGAACAACCCCTTATTTTTGCTGAAGTCCAATATCAACCGGATGTCGATTTTTATGGCCGTCTTTTCAGTGAAATCGCTTTATATTTACACATGCACAAGCCCCGTCGTCCCTGGCTTGCGTTAGTCATCTATCCAAATCGTAGCACCGAAAAAGCGGCCAGTGTTGAATTTACACCGTTTATGGATTTGCCACAATTACACCGGGTTTATTTGGAAGACTATCAAGACCAGTCCGGACTTACGCCGACGCTGGCATTAATACGCTTGATTGCCAGTCATAAACAACAGACAATAACCTTGGCGCAAGAATTAACCAGACGACGCCATGAATTAGGCCCTGAAGGTTTGGATTTTATTGAAACCATTTTAATTTACAAGTTACCCTATTTAAGCCGTGAGGAGATTAAAACCATGTTGGCCTTAAACGATATTGAATTAAAACAGACCCGTTTTTATCAAGAAATTGCCGAGGAAGAAAAGCAGAAAGGTCTTTTTGAAGGCAGGAAAGAAGGCAGGAAAGAAGAAGGCATTGCTTTACTGACACGTCAATTGCGTCGTAAACTGGGGCTTCAACCCTCGCTGGAACAAGCTTTACAGCACTTGCGTGATATGCCCCTGGACAGCTTGGAAAACCTGGCCGATGCGTTACTCGATTTTAACAACGTTAATGATTTGCAGCACTGGCTCGCCACTAATGCTCATCTTAAAAAGTAAGATAAATGTAATTATTCAGCCCACCTCTTTGAAAAAGAGGGTCTAGGGAAGATTTTTTAAATACCCACCTCCCCTCATCCCCCCTTTTTCAAAGGGGGAGGTGAATACTTACAGATAAATTATTCGCCCCTGTGGATTCTCACTATATTGTGGCTTTATGGGTAGGGGTTTCTCTTACAGGCATGACGGTGAGTGGGTCTATTCAGTCAGTGTTTATCTTGTGCTTAAACACCAAATAATAGTTTTTTAAAAATCTTAAAAGGTTTAGACTAGCCGTTAGCAATTTTAGAGGTCAATCCCGAATGTTTAGCGAAACCAGCGCCACCATTTTAATTATTGATGATGCGTCCGAAAGTCTAAGACTATTAAGTGAACTGTTGCAACCAACATACCGGGTGTTGGCAGCAACCTCAGGAACAGCGGGCTTACGTATAGCAGGCAACCAGCCTAAGCCCGACCTGATTTTACTTGATGTGATGATGCCGGACATGGATGGTTTCGACGTCATTACCCATCTGCGCAACGATCCCGACACACAAGATATCCCTGTTATTTTCCTCACCGCCATGACCAATATCAGCGACGAGGAACGTGGCTTGCAACTGGGTGCCGCTGATTACATTACCAAGCCGATCAGCCCACCATTGGTATTGGCTCGGGTCAATACCCAACTGGAAGCAAAGCAGGCGCGTGACTGGATGAAAGATCAAGAAGCCACACTTAAGGCACAAGTTGCCCTGCGCATGAAAGAAAACAATCTCATCCAGCGCATCAGCATTCGGGCGCTGGCGCATCTGGCCGAAATACGCGACCCGGAAACCGGCAACCATATTTTGCGCACCCAAGGTTATGTACAACGACTGGCAACGGGATTAGCTCGCCACCCCCGTTTTGCCGCCACGCTTACCGAAGGTTACATTGACATGTTAGCCCGGTCAGCCCCGCTGCATGACATCGGCAAGGTCGGCATTCCTGATCACATACTACTCAAACCCGGCAGACTGTCGACCGATGAATGGGTTATTATGCAGACCCATGCCAAGCTGGGTAGCGATGCCATCGAACAGGCAGAGCGTGATATCAAACAAGCAGAGCTTGACCTTAAGACTCGCATGGTATTTCTTTCGACTGCCAAAGAAATCGCCCACTGGCATCATGAAAAATGGGATGGTAGCGGCTATCCTGATGGTTTGGCAGAGAATGCAATTCCGGTTTCTGCACGCCTGATGGCAGTCGCCGACGTCTTCGATGCCCTAATCTCACCGCGTTCCTACAAGCCGGCAATACCCTTCAAAAAAGCCCGTGACATCATCGCCGCCGAGCGCGGCAAGCACTTCGATCCCGACCTGGTTGATGCGTTTCTTGAAGGCTTTGACGACTTTGTCGCTATTGCCAAACAACACCTGGATGCTGCACTGATAGCCAGCCCGCGGTGGACAAACTAACACCGTTTATCCAAACAGGATACCGTTATAATGACCCGTAAAAAACACCTAACCAATGCAGAAAAAGCTCAGGAACCTGGCAAAATAAACGACTTGCAGGAAGCCGATAATACTGTAAATAAAGGATCAAAGACGTGGGCAACGCCTCCTACCGCTTTCCCCATTGTCGGCATAGGTGCCTCGGCTGGGGGCTTGGCGGCTTTTGAGGCATTCTTTTCCGGCATACCCATCGACACTGACCCCGGCATGGCTTTTATTCTGGTTCAGCACTTGGCTCCAGACCACAAAAGCTTGCTCACCGAACTTATTCAACACTGCACCCGCATGCCCGTCATTGAAGTGGAAGACGGCATGACGGTAAAACCCAACTGCGTCTACATTATTCCGCCCAATTGTGACATGGCGTTTATAAACGGCACCCTGCAATTACTGGAACCTTCAGTGCATCGCGGACTGCGCCTGCCAATAGACTTTTTCTTCCGGTCGCTAGCCCAAGATCAACGCGAACGCGCAATAGGTATCGTGCTCTCCGGCACTGGTAGCGATGGTGCCCTGGGCGTTCGAATCATCAAGGGAGAAGGAGGTATTGTAATGGCGCAAAACCCGGAATCTACCGAGTTCGATGCCATGCCGCGCAACGCCATCGCCACCGGCACGGTGGACTTTGAACTACCACCCGCCGAAATGCCTGCCCAACTTATTGCCTATGCCAAACACGCCTACGGCAAACCCTATCAAACCACTACCATATCGAAAGAGAAATCCGAAAACTCATTACAAAAGATCTTTGTTCTGGTGCGCGCCCAGACCGGACACGACTTCTCCCAGTACAAACTGAACACTATCCATCGACGCATTGAACGGCGCATGGCTGTTAACCAAATTAATACAATAGATACTTACGTCAAATATCTGCAACAAAACCCAACCGAGGTACACGCGCTATTTCGTGACCTGTTGATCGGGGTGACCAATTTTTTCCGTGATCCTGATGCCTTCCTTGCGCTTGAGAAAGAGATTATTCCCCTGTTGTTTACCGACAAGCAGCCAGGTTCAAGCATCCGTGTTTGGGTACCGGGATGCTCCACCGGCGAAGAGGCTTATTCCATCGCTATGCTCTTGCAAGAGCAGATAGACACGCTTAATACAAGCTACACGGTGCAGATCTTCGCCACCGACATCGACAGCCAGTCAATTGCCACCGCTCGCGCCGGTCTGTATCCTTCGAGCATCGCTATTGACGTCTCGCCTGATCGGTTGACGCATTTTTTTAAAACCGAGGCCGACGGCAGCGCCTATCGCATCAACAAAAGCATCCGCGACATGGTTATTTTTTCCGAACAAAATGCCGTCAAAGATCCGCCTTTCTCAAAACTTGACCTTATAAGTTGCCGCAATCTGCTAATTTATATGGGAAAAGGACTACAGGAGAAGCTTATACAGCTATTCCATTATGCCCTTAACCCTGATGGTATACTATTTTTGGGCAGTTCCGAAAGCGTAGGCGAATTGACCGATTTATTTGCTGCACTAAACCGCGAAGCAAAACTGTATCAGCGCAAAGAAGATTTTCATGGTAACCAGCGGGCAAATCTGGCGCGATTTACGCTGCTTATGGATACGAGCCTCGCTCGAAGCACCGACAAAAAAACATTCCCTGTAAAACTACCCCTGCGCGAACTCACCGAACAGGCGCTATTATTACAAATCGCCCCGGCCGGTGCACTGGTGAACAACCAGGGTGACATTCTCTACCTACACGGCCGCACCGGGATGTACCTGGAACCGACTGCTGGGGAATCCGGCTTAAACAACATTCTTAAAATGGCCCGCGAGGGGCTGCGAATCGGCCTGACGACCAGCCTGTACAAGGCGGTGAGTACCCGCGAGATTGTTCGCTGCACCGGTCTTCGGATTAAAACGAATAACCATTTTTCCGTGATTGACCTGACCATCAGGCCGGTAACATTTACTTCCCCTTCACCTACTGATGAACCGCTTTATCTGGTCATCATGGAGGAGGAAAACAGACAGGCCGGTCAGGCCGGTCAGGCCGGTCAGGCCGGTCAGGCCGGTCAGGCCGGTCAGGCCGGTCAGGCCGGTCAGGCCGGTCAGGCCGGTCAGGCCGGTC
>CAIUYS010000144.1 GCA_903903365.1 uncultured Methylococcaceae bacterium | reverse complement strand
TCATCAAGGCAGCGAGATCGACTTTGCCCTTTGCGTTGGCCAGAACGATCACCTCGGCGCCGCGTTCGCGCAGCGCCTCGGCCTTCGCCGCATCGGCGACCGCAGTGGCCACGAGGACCGGTCCGCTGGCCAGCAATCTGGCGTCCAGCGGAATTTCCAGCCGGCTATCGACCACCACCTTGAGCGGCTGGCGCGGCGTGCTGCTGCCGTAATCCACACCGCGTACTGTCATTTGCGGGTTGTCATCCCTGACCGTCCCAATGCCAGTAAGGATGGCACAGGCACGCGCACGCCAGTGATGACCATCAGTTCGCGCAGCAATGGCGGTGATCCACTGGCTCTTGCCGTTGTTAAGCGACCCAGACCGGCACTTGCTCGCCAGAAATCGGATGCAGCGCTTTTATACCGGAATCAATGCCGCGTTTTTCCATGGTTTCCATGGCCGCTTCCGAGGTTTCCATCAGCTTGCAGTCATTAATAAACGCGCTAATGTCTGCATTGTTTTGGGCTGCTTTTAACGCCAATGGATGTTCAGCCGCAACAGCCAAATACGTGACGCCCATTAAAGTATCAGGACGCGTGGTATAAATCCGCAAGGGCTGAGCCATTTCCGGAACCGGAAAATCCATCTCAACGCCTTCAGAACGACCTATCCAGTTGGCCTGCATTGTCTTGACCTGCTCCGGCCAGCCCTCCAACGTTTCCAGTGAGGCCAATAATTCATCGGCATAAGCCGTAATTTTTAAAAACCACTGCGCGATTTCCTTGCGCTCAACTTGGGTATCACAACGCCAGCAACAGCCATCAATAACCTGCTCATTAGCCAGAACCGTCATGTCATGTGGACACCAATTGACCGGCGCGGTTTTTTTATAAACCAGTCCTTTAGCCAGCAACTTAAGGAAAAACCATTGTTCCCACTTATAATAGTCAGGATCACAGGTCGCTAATTCGCGGTTCCAATCATAACCAAAACCGAGTCGTTTAAGCTGATCACGCATGTAATCAATGTTTTGGTAGGTCCAATCAGCCGGATGAACGCCATGCTGCATCGCCGCATTTTCTGCGGGTAATCCAAAAGCATCCCAACCCATAGGCTGCAAAACATTTTTTCCCAACATGCGCTGATAACGACTAATCACATCGCCAATGGTGTAATTACGCACATGACCCATGTGCAATTTACCACTGGGATAAGGAAACATGGATAAGCAATAATACTTTTCTTGCGTATCATTAGCAGAAGATTCCGAGACATTAAATACCCCTAAAACATCCCAGGCGGCTTGTACGTCTTGCTCAATTGAGAGCGGTTGATAATTTTCTTGCATCCTTCTCGTCTTTTACCAGTCAAAAGCGTTAGAATACCGCACTGTTGCTTAAATCTAAAGCGTCATTTTTCAGGAGTTGAACCATGAACAAAAATAAACTTATCGCCGCCTATTCCGATTTTATGAAACATCTCCATGAAACCATGGAAGATACGTTGCATTCTTTTGCTGAAGCGTTAGAAATTTCCAAAGAAAAAACCAGCAAAAGTAGCGACTTGACGGCCGATGAACTGAACAAGTTATCAGGTTATATTAAACGTGATATTGAACAAGCTGCCCACGGCTTATCAGACAAGGAAGACAAAGATTCACTTTCAGAGTGGTTTAAATTTGATATTGAATTGATTGAAAACTTCACACTGGACGCTTTTTTAAGCGTTGCTGACAAAACCCGTCTGGAACTGGCCAGGTTGGAGCAACTTGCAGAAGCACATACCTATCATAGCGGCGATATTACGGTGCCCGGAACATTTATTTGTGATGCCTGCGGTAAAGAAATAGCCTTTAAAACACCCAGTGAAATCCCTGAATGTCCAGCTTGTCATGCAAAAACCTTTATACGCATTTGATATTACGGGGTCAAGGCTTATAATAGGGTTTTTATCTTTTTGATTTCAAGGGAAATAACATGCGCAGAGTCATCTTTAATCAGAAAGGCGGTGTCGGCAAATCAACGATTACCTGCAATTTAGCCGCCATCAGTGCCATGGAGGGCAAGCGCACCTTGGTCATTGATCTGGACATTCAAGGTAATTCTACGCATTATCTGCTGGGACACAAAGTTACCGAAAGCGATAAGACCATTGCCCTTTTCTTTAAAGATTGTTTAAGCTTGTCACTGTTCGGGAGCAACAGCAATGCCGGACTTGAGGCGGTAATTCATGAAACACCGTTTCCTAATCTGTTTGTTGTTCCTTCACATCCGGACCTTGAACCTTTGCAAGGTCGATTGGAATCGCGCTTTAAAATCTTCAAATTAAAAGAAGCACTGGAAAAACTTGAGGGGTTTGACGCTATTTACATGGACACCCCGCCTGTTCTTAACTTCTACAGTCAATCGGCATTAATCGCCGCCGAAAAATGTTTAATTCCATTTGATTGTGACACTTTTGCCAGAGAAGCCTTATATACCTTGATGCTGGCGGTGACAGAAGTTAAAGCCGATCATAATCAAAATCTTGAGATTGAAGGCATTATCGTTAACCAATTTCAAAAACAGGCCAATTTACCTCGCCAATTGGTTGATGAACTGATTGCTGAGGGACTGCCTGTGCTTGCCGCGATGATATCTCCTTCAATTAAAGTAAGAGAGTCTCATACGGTATCACAGCCTTTAGTCCATTACGTTCCCAATCATAAGTTAAGCGATGAATACCGAGCTTTATATGCCGAGATTCATAACGATTAACGAACCTCTTTTATTCACTACGAAGATACGAAGGACACGAAAGTGTTTAAAAGCGGGAGTGCAATCGCTTCAGCTTTTGCCTGCAAAAACAGCTAAAGTAGTAGGGTGCGCATCGCGCACCACAACCATGCCAGAAACATAAGCCCACTAGGCACCCGATAGAAAAAATAATAGATTTTGGTGTAAATAAAACCGCTTAGTGGATGCGATTTTAGGTGCGCGATGCGCACCCTATCACTGTTTTTAAGTACATAACCACCGTTTAGAGAGCAAAAAAAAGGCCGCTAAACAGCGGCCAAAGAGTTGCACTAGGAGAGACTAACTAAATTTAATCGTGATGATCCTTGTAAGGCGGGCGTTTTGTTTTAGGTGTGTCCTTGCCAATCTTTCCTGAACGACTGACTTATTTACTCATGTCAGTGAAACACTTCAAATAGACTATTTACCTTTCCGGGCTGATTGTTAGAAGCTTGGATTCGTCCAACCAAACCATCCAGGTACTATCGATTTTTAAAAGCTTAAAAAAAATCGTCAGCCGCCATTGCGATGCCAGAGCCTGTTAAACTTAAAACAAGATAAATAACCCAGCTAATTCTGACTACTATAAAGACCTTTTATTAAAAGAACTTTACAGTTTGATGAATTTTGTGTGACATCGCATAAAAAAATTGAATACTGATTTGACTGATTGACGCGGATAAAGCAATTAATCATCAATAAAAAAAGCTGTCATCACCCCGTCAAATAAAAAGAGTAATCTCACGACAGGTCTAAATAATCCGGCATAAAAACACCACAAGGAAATGCTTTTCCGGCTGTTTCCTGATAAGAATTCCATGCAACACACAACCTCTTTATAGTAACCATGAATAACGATTTACCCGCCACCTCCAAAATTTGGCTACTCCCCGTTCTGTCCGGATTCCTGATCGGCACCAGTTACATTCCGTTTCCACCGTGGGCTTCTTTGTTCTGCTTTGTGCCGTTATGGCTATTCTGGAGCCGCCAAACCCGTCTCAGAGACGTACTCCTTGGCGGCTTAATCACATCCTTTGTTTTTACCTTGATTGGTTTTAACTGGATGACCTACCTGCTACACGAATTCGCACATCTGGATTGGCCGGTTGCGGTAATTGGCATGATTATTTATGCGTTGATAGGGCATTTGTTTGTCCCGTTGGCAGGGCTGCTTTGGTTTATCGGGCAGCGAAAATTCAAGTGGTC
>CAIUYS010000143.1 GCA_903903365.1 uncultured Methylococcaceae bacterium | reverse complement strand
GGTTTTGAGTTATCGGTCGACTCACTGTCAACCACTGTTGTTTTCGCGGTGGACTTGCCCGTATCTGTAAAACTGCCGTTGCGGGGCGGCGTCAACAGCGTGTAGTTGGCGCCAACCAAGCCATCGTAATAATAGCCCCACAGCCGACTTTCAACACTAGCCACCCCTCTGATTTTTTTAATGGTGTTGATATAATCAACCGGAAACAGGTCATGCCGCCCGGCCACTATTTTTTGCACCACTATTTCCGGCGAGTCTTTCAGGATCAGCGAGGCTTCTTTTTTTATGGAGTAAGTAAAGAACATCGTTGAGGCCAGGATAAATACGATGAGCGTATATAAAGCCAGCAAGCCAATATTTTTCACCTTTCTGCGCGGCAGCGACGAGAGTGTGAAGTCGATAATGTAACGTTGCTTTTCAATCCAGTGTCTCATGGGCGTTCGCCAGTTCTTTCGGGTGGCTGGGTAAACGAGCCGGACGGGAAGTGCTCCAGCGATAACGGATGATCCTGGAAGGCGGTGTTCAAATCGGCTTGGGATAAATTTCTGGTGTAGCGGGCTTCGGTGAAAAGACACAGGTCAGTCAGTTGTAGTATTTTTACCAGCGCAGCCTTTTCCTCAAGATTGACTTGTCGGGCGCTTTCGCTAACCGACGCATGCACCAACAGCAGGCTTAATAAAGCAATTCCGCTGGTGATGTATATAAAAAATACTGAGGAATTTCTCATGATTGCTGTACTTAATAAAACCTTTAAGCGTTATAGTAAAAGTCGTTATGAAAGATAGGCAATTCCATGACATTAGGGGGGGGGAACTTATGGGTTGCCGGCAAGCTTTAAAAAACACTAGCTAAAAATATCCGCTGTTTAATTATGCGACAATAAATTAAAAGATGGCAAGCATAACAAGTTAACGAGCTGTTAATTTAAATCTTTCATAAAACCCGCTTTAATAAAAAAGCATAATGTATGCCTAAAATATTAATGCTATATAAATCAATATAGTGTATTTTATGCTGCCAAATAAATTAATTAAACTATGTTATATAACGCACTTTTAATGCGTTATATAACCTGTTTTTTCGTAATGTTGTTGATGTTGTGTAAGCTGATTTTTTGCCTAATGAGCGCAAGTACTGCGCTCATTAGGGTTTTGAAAGGGCAGTGATTTTTTATTATTTGCAGGCTCTGTAGAGTTGACAAGTCTGGCAAAAAATTCTTGTGCGTTACGAGATATTATTTTCCCGCCCAAACCTCCTGATAAAACAATTCCAAGCGCTGCCATAAGCGTTTAACTTCATCCATAAAACGCTGGTGATAGGTTTCGAGAGCTGCATTTTTCGGCTCTGCAGGCTGTGTAACCGGTGCTTCATTTTGCTTGGGAGCTGTTGTGTCATCTACGATCAGGAAGGTGCCAGGTATCATCCCCATCCAGCAACTCCAGGGAACTACACCCGTTTCTTGAGGTGTAAATTCGATAATTTGCGTGCCTTCTTTTAGCTCGATTTTTAACTTGTATTGAGGTATCACAATAACCCTGTTGCATTCGCTCAGCTCCTTGCCGTTAATCACCCATTTTACCGGTACGTCTTTGCGCAGGGTGAATTGGTTGGGTGAGAAACTGCTTTTTAGCACTGTCATGTGGATAGTCTGTTCGGTGTCGCATGACGGTGTTTCCGCCACAGTCGGGGACAGTTTTTGCGACACGCGGGCGACCAGGGTATTAAAGTCAATGCCGGTACCGGTTACGGCCAGCCCGCGATTAAGCATGAGGGCTCCCAGAATCATGACGATAATGCCGGAGGCTTTTAGTAATTTGGGTGTCAGGTTTGCTGAAAGCAGGCTGGTTAAAAATCCGAAACCTAACAGTAAAGGCAATGTGCCGATGCCAAAAAAAAACAAAATGGCCGCGCCTTCACTCCAGCTTCCCGTACCAGCGGCCATAATATACATGGCTTGTAACGGCCCGCAAATAATCATCAGGCCATTTAAAAGTCCGATTATGAAGGGGTTGCTGTGCTTGCGATATTCTTTACCCACAAAGCGCATGACAAACTTGGGCGCCTTAAGCTGAAAATGGCTCAGTAGCGGGAACACTTCCAGCATGTGCAAGCCGAACAGAATCAGAAAAATTCCGGCCGCAACACCGACTGCTCCTTGTGTAGTCGGTGTAAAGGCGACCATCGAGCCAAACAGGCCAAACAAGGCACCGATAAAACTATAGGACAGGGTTTTACCGATACCGTAAAGAAAATGCGTCGCGTATGATTTGTGGCCATTGGCGGCGCTTTTGGCGGTATAGCCCAGAATTAGCGGGCCACACATGCCCACGCAGTGAAAACTGGTCAGGAAACCAATCAGCAACAGCAATCCGTAGCTCATGTCCCGACCAAGCTTGGGCATGTCTGCATGATTCATAAACCAACTGTCCAGCCAAAGAATAAAGCAGATACCGACAAGCGCAAGCGTCACAGCAATAAGCCTTTTTAAAGCAATGAGCCAGACTTTGCTAGGCGGTGGTTGGATCGGGTCGGGTTGTAAGCCCTCGTTGGTCGTGTTCATGATTCGGTATTGGGCATGGCGGTGTCTCCAGTTTCGTATTGAAGGAGCTGAGGCTTTGTGTTGGTGTAATCAAAATCTTGTTTCTTATGACCTGTGTGCCGGAGTCCAAGCAGCTAAAGCTGTTTTACTCTTACTTCTGGTCTCTTAAGCAAGCTTACCGGGTTTTTAACAAGGTCAGAGCGGTGATGACAGAGCGGATTAAATACTCATTGACTTGGCCATAAAAAATGTTTCAAATGAGCATAGAGTATATGTTAGAGTATTTTATGTATCAAATTTTTTCAAAAATGAAATGTTAACACACAGAACAACGGTTGGGGGAAAGGGTAATGAAAAGCAAAGACCCATCTAAAGATGATGTGGCGTTCACGCGCGTCACTACCGGCGTTGCAACGGCGGTTGCCGCATCAACCATCATGCATGCAGGCAAAGGTGTTATCGCTTCACTTGCCAGACATCCACTTGTCCTGTTTGGTTTGGGTGTTGCGGCGGGTTATTTTACGCATAAATACCGCAAGGAAATTATTTGGATTACCTGCAAAACTGCCGAACAAAGCAAGCATTTTATATTGCGACAAAAAGAAAATCTTCAAGACCTGCTTGATGAATCCCCCGAAGAATCTGATGACAAAGACATTTCCAAATAAACCTGGTTCTTGAAAACTGTTGAGCTAAAAAACCGCCGCTTTTAAATTTCTGAAATAACATTATCCAGGACACTGAAATGAAGTCGTCTGATACCGTTAGTTTGATTCACGGCAAAGTGGTTCATGTCCTGAATCGCCGAATCCGTATTATTGCTCCGGTCTTGCTTAAAGATCCGGAGCGTGCCTGTGTTCTGGAAATTATGCTGCAAAAACGGGACGGTATCATAAAAGTTCGTACCGTTCCCGATATTGCCTGCCTGGTCATCTACTTTGATCCCGACACGCTACCGAAAGCCATCTTGTTAACACTTTTGGATGCCTTACTGGCGAATCTGGGCAAAAGAAAATCCGCAGCTACCGGCACTAATAACCAGCCTTTGATACCCGTTCAGGATGATAAATCCCTCACCGAACAGGAATTTAATCTGACTATCGACGGCATGACTTGTGTCTCCTGCGCACTTTTAATCGAGATGCTATTAAAGCGGGATCCACGCATTTCTAAAGCAAATGTCAATTATGCGTCAGAAACAGCCTCGGTGACCGGCAGGATGAGTAAAGAAACCTTGTGGCAACTAATCGACAATATCGGTTATAAGGCGCACAGTCTTGATAGCTTGGCTCAGCGTCAAACCCTGATCGTGCGCGAAAAGCAACGCCTGAGTGACGCCAAGCGGCGTGCTGTTTTTGCCGCAGTACTGAGTTTGCCCGTCATGATTATCGGTATGGCGGCTCCGACTTCGAGATATTGGCATTGGGTGCAGCATCTCTTGGCCGCGCCCATTGTATTGTGGGCAGGCAGGCCTTTCTTTGAAAAAGCCCTAAAACTGGCCAAGCAGCGTGCCACCAACATGGACAGTCTGATTGCTTTAGGGGTGGGTTCGTCTTATGGCTATAGTGTCGCGTCCCTGCTGAGAGGTAAGCGTGGACTGTACTTCGATTCCGCCACCGGAATTATTACCTTCGTCCTGATCGGTCGTTACCTGGAGGAAAAAGCAAAAGGTAAAGCGCATGAAGCTATCCGTACATTGGTTAATTTGCAACCGCAAACGGCGACAGTATTGCACGAGAATAAGGAAACCACTGTCAACGTCGAAGATCTTCTGATTGGCGATATATTGCTGGTGCGTCCCGGTGAAAAAATTCCGACTGACGGCATTGTGATTGAAGGGATTTCGACCGTTGACGAATCCATGGTGACGGGGGAAAGTCTCCCTGTTATCAAGGAAGCGGGGCATCGTCTGGTCGGTGGCTGCATCAATGCTAATGGTGTTTTAAAAATGCGGGTTACCGCCATCGGTGCAGATACGTTTCTGGCGAACATTATCCACATGGTCGATCAGGCCCAATCGTCCAAATTACCCATCCAAAAAACCGTGGATTGTATTTCTGCTGTTTTTGTACCTGCTGTAATCACCCTGTCACTGTTTACCTTCCTAACTTGGCTTTCTGTGGGTGCCGGTTTTGCAACCGCTTTCAGCAATGCCATCGCCGTACTGTTAATTGCTTGTCCGTGCTCACTGGGCTTGGCAACACCTATGGCCATTATGGTGGGTACGGGTCAGTCTGCAAAGCGTGGTGTATATATCCGTAATGGTGCAAGCCTGGAAATGGCCTCAAAGTTGACGACTATTGTGTTTGATAAAACCGGAACCATTACCGAGGGTAAGCCACGCGTCACCGATTTTATGGTTG
>CAIUYS010000142.1 GCA_903903365.1 uncultured Methylococcaceae bacterium | reverse complement strand
TAACAACATTTCTTGTTGCCGGTTTAATATGGGCTGATAGCGACGTGATGTCATGATTGTGTTTGTTAATTTGGTACTTTACGGGATGGTGTGCATATTATAAGGTATTAGGTGCAATAATACTTTCACAGTCTCTGGAGCGTAGGAACTAGGCGTATCTTGGGAGGATATTTTCTGCATGCTGCCAAAGTTAAGCCTTGCGGGCTTGTCCCGCCTTAAGTGGGTAGCCAGAAATAGTGGCTCAAGCACAAATAAAATCAGGGTGAATATAAACCAAATTAACGTCATCAGATGCATCCACCAGTATTGTAAATGCTGATAGCGATCCCAGGCATTCATAACTTCAATCATGAAGAAGCCAGAAATTCCGGTGACTAATGTGGCCAGTTTTGCTTGAAATGAAAATTTTCCTTCGAGCTGTTTGAATAACTCCAGTTTATTTGTTGAACCGTTAATGTTTTTGAGCGATGGAATAAGCACCGTTGTAACAAACGCTACACCACCGATCCAAAGCACCACACCAATAACATGAAGGGCGCGAGCAAATACTAAATAAGTGAAATTTTCCATGTGTGAACCCTTCTATATTAATTGGGTTAAATTATAGCAAATAACAAAAAATACCTGTTTACTGCCAACCTTGTAATTATTGGCTCTCGTCAGCGCCTGTCAGCTTGCTTGCTTGATTGATTGCTCGTTATAAAGCGCTGCAATTAAATTAGCCTGGTACACCATGCCCACCAAGCGATTTTCGTCATTTACAATCGGAATTTGTCGGTAGCCTTGATTTGACATCAGTGGAACAAGTGCGGCGATATGAGTACTTTCCGGCAGTACATTAACAGGCGAGGTCATAATATGGCCGACTGATTCAGGCTTGCTAGCAGATATGTCAGGCGTTCTGCGGATAAAGGCCCGAAACTTTTGTTGAAAAGTTTCATTAACGTTCACGTTGATAAATTTAAAAAAGTCATTCCAGGTAATAATGCCGATAACGCGCCTAGCCTTGTTAAGCACGGGCATGGCTTTAAGCTTTTCACCATGCATGATGCTCCAGGCCGCTTCGACTTCTGTTCCGTATTCAATGGTCAGTATATTTTTGACCATAATATCTGCGCAGGTGATATTACCTCGGTAGCGTTTAAAGCTTTGTATCTGGGCATCAGTCAGTAATTTGCTCAAATCTCCGGTAGAGACATCCACAAACATATTCCTGTTTTCCAGCGCTTGTTCCAGATCCTGTTCTGAAATACCGATGCGCTGGGCAGGTTGAATGAGAGTGCTGTGTTGATGCTTTATGCCGTCCGCTTGATGAGAAATAGTAGGATAGTCATAACGCAATACCCAGCGGTTAATGACTATCGCCATCATCAGTATAATAGCGACGTTTAAGCCTACTGGCAGCAACACAAAATCATAACCCAGTGTAGACGTTGCGCCTGCCATGATTGGTGTCAATGCCGTTGCCGCTCCAGGCGGATGCAGACATCTAAGCAATAGCATAACCAAAACACTACCACCGACAGCACAAGCCGATGCGAAAACGGTATGTGAAAATGCCCGGGTACACAAAACTCCGATCACAGCAGATACCAGTTGCCCACCGACCAGAGGCCAAGGTTGCGCAAGTGGACTAGTCGGAGTGAAAAATACAATCACCGCAGATGCCCCCATCGAGGCAACGATAATCGGGTAGGCCGTGCTTGAGCCGAATTGTTGTGTTATCCAGGCCGTCAGTAAGATGACACTGAAACACGAGACCACCGAAATAACCTTACCTTTAAGGCTTAAGTTGATCGGATCAATCGTTATAAAACGAAACAAGGTATAATGTTCATCATGAGCGACTAATTCAGCTTGGTGTGGCCAAGAACGCATCGGCATAAATATCGGCTGAGGCAGCGCCATTGAGGAAGGTCATTGTTTTCATTTGCTTGACCATGTCAGGATGACCGCAGAGAAATACTCGCCAGCCTTTTAAATCAGGAAGTGATGCCAGTACAATGTCATTAACACGTCCGTGTCTAAAACCTTCAGGAACATGCTTGCCCGATAGACACGGAATGTAATGGAAGTTTTGATGCTGTTCGGCTAGTCGGCGCATCTCATTAATCCGGTAAAGATCCTCAAGGTCGCGACTACCATGAAATAGATAAATGGGGCCCGAATGCCCATGAGCTAATGCATCGGTTAAAATACCTGCCAGTGGTGCCAGGCCTGTCCCCGTTCCTACCAGAAGCAAGCCTTGTTCGCTTCTTTCTGGCAGGTAAAAGCAGTGCCCACGCGGTTCGGATACGGCGATGGTATCACCCGTCTTGAGTTCATCATGTAACCATTCACTGAACTTGCCATTGGGTAATCGACGAATATGAAACTCCAGGGTATTGGACTCTTGCTGGGTATTGGCAATCGAATAGCTACGCGTTAATCCGTCAGGTCTCTGCAAATTAACAAATTGGCCGGCGTTAAATTCGAACGCATTTTTAAAAGCGATGATCAGTAGCAGCGTATTTCTATTAAGCAGTTCGTTAACAACAATTATTCCTTCGGTATAAAATTCCGATTGATCGGGTAGTTTGATGACCATGTCGTATTCAGGATGACATAAACAGGCAAGAAAATGATTGCGTTTTTTTAGGGTATTCTTTAAACCAGCCTGAGCGACTTCAGGAGGAAGGATGTCGGGACTGCGCACCACGCAACTATGACAGGTGCCTTTTTTACAGGCGTAGGAAATATTAACATTTTCGCGTAATAATGCGTCCAACACAGTTTCATCTGGTTTGCAATTATAAGTATTGTCTTCAATCGTTAATTTGTACATTTTAACTACCGTTAAAACTGACTCCATAATGTCAAAAGAAAAACATTATGTAGCAGTGTTTGTAAGTTTTACGCTTAAGCGTCTTATTTACCTAACACATCTTGGCGTGTGCTTTCTGCAATTGCAGCGGCTTCGGCAATTAAATCAGCCTTCAACCAGAGCGGTCCCCAGATGCTCCATAACAGCATCAAAATGGGAATTGTCCAGACCCATTTTTACCAGACGGGCATGGGCGTCGCGCATATCTCCGCCGGTATAATTATTGGGACCGCCAAAAGTCATGGTAAAGAAGGCTTTTTGTTTGGCGATCTGCTTATCCATATCAGAATTATCAAAAAAACGATTAATGCGATAATCATTCAGGACTTTACGATAAAAAAGATCGACAGATGCATTAACTGCGCCCTCGCCGCCTATTCTTTCATAAAGCGTTTTGCTGATCGTTGTATTATTGTCTTGTGTGTCAGTCATTATTATTTCTCCTCAGTAGTTTTAATCCAAAATATAATCAAACAGAGTTGACTATCAATAAAGAATAACAAGTAAATTCAGCTTATACAATATAAATGTGGTATAAGTCACTTAATTATCATTCAAATATTACAGAAGCCTAAGCAAAGGAGTTTTATGACTGAAAATATTGGGTCGCGGCGACAGCAAATATTAAAATTACTGCTGGAAAATAAAGCGGGACTGAGCATTGACCAGATCGCCGCAGCATTGGGTATTACCCGTAACGCTGTACAGCAGCATTTTGCCGTACTGGAAAGAGACGGGTATATACAAGCGGGGGTACTCAATAAAACGACAGGACGACCTGTGCGTAGCTACGTCCTAACTGACGCAGGAATTAACAGCTTTCCAAAGCAGTATGCTTGGTTTTCTGAACTTATTCTTACTGACCTTAAAAACGAATTTGGTTCTGAGGCTTTTCAGAGCTATCTGCATAAGTTGGGTAGTAACTTGTCGCAAAGCCTGCTGCCTCAATTTGAAGATAAACAGACCGATGAACGGATTGAAACATTAGTGAAAGTGATGGATGGATTGGGTTTTAATGCAAACAATATGACGGACTCCGTCACGGATGAGCGTGCTATTGAAGCCTACAATTGTATATATCATGACCTAGCCCAAAAACATGAAGAGCTTTGCGAATTTGATAGGACGCTCATAACTACTTTACTGGGTAAAGCAATTGATCATGAGGTGTGTATGGCA
The DNA here is from genome assembly GCA_903903365.1 of uncultured Methylococcaceae bacterium. GTDB lineage: Bacteria > Pseudomonadota > Gammaproteobacteria > Methylococcales > Methylomonadaceae > Methylobacter_C. The sequence goes on along the minus strand of CAIUYS010000142.1, from coordinate 3,098 downwards.
AAAGATGGCGCTGTTTGTCGCTTTAAAATCATCAATTAATAATTGGTTAATTGTGCCGATTCAGTCCAAAAAACTTTGTATGACCTGTTCGAATGCTTGGTCTTCAATGAGCAGCACTCTGAATGACTGCTTTTCAATGCTTACCTGCCCTTCATGAAAATTAGCGTCTGTCTCCTGATGGCCGTAATGCAAAGCTTTGCATTACGGCCATTATGACCAGTGTCTTTTTATGCACAGTGCGTTGCCGCGAGCGAGATGCAGCATGGGTTAGAAGCATCAATCCCGCTCGCGAGCTTTGCATAATTACAGTGCTTTCAAGAACTGGAGCATGATATCGGAATGCCTTATACCGACTTCCTGAAGTCTGACCAGTGTCTGTTCTTACATCGTCAATTCGGCTTCGACGCACATATACGTGGCTTTCATCATATCAGCGCTGGATCATATGGTCGAAATAGACCATAACGTAAAGCGTGGGCTATCGCGTTGCCAATGCTGAGGGTTATGGCAAGGTGAATTTTTGAGATTATGACTGTTTCCAGAAATGGATCAAGGAATGTCCACTTCAGACGACTATAAAAATTATGTCCAGCTTTTAAATCGAGGTACCATGCTCAAGCCACGCAGTTAGCGGCTAACAGCCATTCACCACCAAGCTACTGTGCATAAAAAGACACTGGTCATAATGGCCGTGAGCTGGCGGTCAGTTTCAACTAAAAATCAACATACTATCGGCGGAGCTTGGGGTAACACCTGCTTTTTTGTCTAAAATTAAGGGCAAGCTTAATTAGGGTACTTTTTACGGTATATTTAAGACTGTTAATTACAGGCCTTGTGTGGCTTGGCCTTCAGCTGCACTATGGAATATCAGGCAGCACCCCTGCTGGATACCAGCACAGCATAACCCTAAAAAGCTCGCTGGTGGCATGATAATAAAAAAGCCATGAACACGATGCTGTTCAAAGAAGCTGATCTAAAATCATGCATGACCTTATTAAAGTTTAGCGCTGGAACTGTGTTTCTACAAAACAGGACACTTCGGGTCTGGAATAATCTGTAGTATAAATCCACGGACAAAGGGCTTGATGACGAGTACTGGTGGGAGTCTGGCAGGAAACAGGTATATTTCCCGACCCGATTTGATTTTTAAAATACTTCCTTGTCAGTGCTACACAGATGGCCGCAACCAAAGATGCTTTTTTATGCCTGAATTGTTGGGAAGTGTTGCTGTGGTTTATTTTTCGATGGGACCGAATTGGGACAAGAGGATTTAGAAGAATAGTACAGCACAACGAAAAATGGCCTAGAGAATTATAAAAACTCTCTAAGCCACTGATTTCTTTGCACAACTCGAAACCTAAATTTGGTACCGAGGGCCGGAATCGAACCGGCACGAAGTCACCATCACCGGATTTTGAATCCGAACAAGTCAAAAAACACCAACACGCCACAACAAGCAATAATAATTAAATCAATAACTTAACCTGTTTTTCTTATTGTCAGTTATTGCCATTTATTACCCTTATTTATACTTAACTGTACCAAAAGTGTACCATTGGTTTATAATGAAACCCTAGAAACTAAGCGGCCTTGAGGGTGTAATCAGCACCAACAAGGCCTTACCACTAACTTAAAATCAGGTTAAGCAATGGCTGGAAGCATCATATCAGAAAGCCGATTGTTACCCTATAGGAACAATTATGGCCGCTATTACAGAACGCATAGCCACCGATGGAACTAAACGCTTTAAGGCATTAGTTCGGTTAAAAGGCTACCCAACACAAACAGCAACCTTTAAGCGTCTTACTGATGCTAATAAGTGGATTCAAAACACCGAGAGCGCAATCAGAGAAGGACGGCACTTTAAAACAGCCGAAGCGAAAAAACACACCTTTGCTGATATGGTAGACAGGTACATTAAAACCGAGCTGAAAAACTACAACACGAAGGAGCAATCAGAGCGTAAAAGCAAACTGCAATGGTGGAAGGACAATTTAGGCGTTTACTGTTTGGCCGATATTACACCGCCTTTAATAGTTGAATGTAGGGACTTATTAGCCGAAAGCCGTTCACCTGCTACAGTGGTTCGATATTTGGCGGCTTTGTCCATTGTCTTTACGGTTGCTGTTAATGAATGGGAATGGGTGCAAGAAAATCCAGCTAAAAAAGTAAAGCGACCAACTGAACCGGATGGACGCGTTCGATTTCTTGATGATGACGAACGGCAAAGGTTATTAGTTGCTTGCAAGGAATCATCAAGCGAATGGCTTTATATGTGTGTCATTCTGGCATTATCCAGCGGTATGAGAAAAGCCGAATTAATGGGGCTTAAATGGCCGGATGTAAACCTTAAGGACGGTTATCTAATCCTACATAAAACCAAAAACGGCACACGAAGGCGCGTTCCTTTGTCTGGTTTGGCCTTAACGCTATTAAAAGAACATAACAAAATAAGGCGACTAGATACCCCGCTATTATTCCCAAGTGAGCGAAACCCACAACAGCCAATCGACTTAAGAAGTGCTTTTGAATATGCCAAGGAACGCGCAGAGATTAAAGAATTTCATTGGCACGACTTAAGACATTGCACAGCGTCTTATTTAGCTATGAACAACGCTTCACTGGCTGAAATTGCCGAAATACTGGGACATAAGACTTTGCAGATGGTTAAGCGATACGCGCATTTATCAGACGGCCATGTATCAAGCGTTATTGAGAGCATGAACGCTAAAATATTCGGTGGTGTTTGATGACTAAGTTATTAACCTACCAAAAAGTATTAGATGAACTGGAACAAGACGCGAATTTTATAGCTGGGGCGCTAACATTGCTAAAAGAGGTGGATGACGAATCCACCTACACAGCACACAGCGCGGTTACAGGGCTTTTAAATTACTGGGTAACAAATAATGAATTGCCATGTTATATGCAAGGGGAGCGCATCCCTAGCAAGGATATAACGGGCGCTATCGTGTATGGGGCTGATGATTATGGCGTAGGCATTGAAGCATTGCAGAAGCTATGGAAAATTGACACCCAAGAACTGGTAAACAAGCTAAAAAGCGAAGGGTTTAGGCTTCCTGATTTTTTAGGAGCTG
>CAIUYS010000141.1 GCA_903903365.1 uncultured Methylococcaceae bacterium | reverse complement strand
CTGAAATACTAAGCGTAGACAGAAAGAAGTAGAGTTGTCTGTGTAGTAAATTTGTCACTACGTTGTAATTAATATGGCGTAGAGTGTAGTAAATATGTAGTAGATTAGAACTTGGCGAGATCTGTAACTAATTGATATTTAGGTTATTTTAAAATCATTGCTTGTCTGGGGGACAAGGGGTAGAAGGTTCAAATCCTTTCGTCCCGACCAATTGAAATAATGAGTTACAAAATTCGGTTTTTGGTAAAAAGAGCAAATAGCGGTTACGGGATAACACTCGTGATAACAAATTCAAATGTTTGCAAATTATATTCACTTTATATGTCCGGCAGCCTCTGCCGAAAATAAATAAAATATCAAAAAAATTGTTGGTTGCCAGGAATTTTAGGTGTAAAAAAGCGGGTGTTACCAGAGCTTGATTTACTCCAGATAATGAAAAGCTGAATCTTATGAAAAAACAACGGCCTTTCAGTTTTGCGTCTCTTAGAGCGTGATCAGTTGCGTGATCTGCGCCTTGAAAAATTAAGAAGTGAAATTCAACAAGGGATAAACAGCAGCGAAGTAACCCCGTTGGATATTGACGGCATTAAGTCAAGAGTACTCACACATTTTGTTGCTTAATAAATGGAAGAATGAATAAAAAAATCGTTATTATCGCAGGTCCTAATGGTGCAGGAAAAACCACCTTCGCCCGCGAATTCTTGCCCAACGAAGCTCATTGCCCAATCTTTATTAATGCTGATTTGATTGCCGCAGGCATTGCGCCATTTATGCCCGAACAGGTTTCTATTAAAGCAGCACGCATCATGTTGTCCGAAATTACCGAGCATGTCGCCAAAGATAGCAGTTTCGCCTTTGAAACCACATTAAGTGGCGTGGGCTATGCGCGCGCCATCCCGCAATGGCGAACCAAGGGATACCATGTCAAACTCATTTTTTTACAGTTACCTAACGCTGATACCGCCATTGCCCGAGTATCTGAACGGGTACGTCAAGGCGGTCATAATATCCCCGAGGCAACTATTCGGCGCAGATTTGATGCAGGCCTGAAAAATTTCAAACATATCTATCAACCGCTAGTGGATGTTTGGCTGCATTTTGATAATGCAGGAGAAACTCCGACCCTTATAGACTGGAGCGAATCATGAACACCACACCGCTGGATCGGGCAAAAGACGTTGATGTTCACGGGGTAGAAGCCGCACTGCTGCGCGCAGCAAAACAAGCACGTGCCTATGCTGCACAAACGCACACAGCCATCGTCGTAGTACGCAACGGGCAATTAATCAAGGAAACGTTCCCTGCACATGAGCCTGAAATAAAATCCTCATGATTGCTCAAAAGAACAACCCATACCAGCGTGTGACGCTATTGCATGGCGCAAGACAATGGCCGGACGGCTTTAAAAACCAAACCTTTTCGCAGCACCAATAAAGTTATAAATTCCTGCAAGCGCTTTACCCTTATCTGGCAGCAGCCAGATATATTACACAATCAACGGATAATAAAGATTCATTTTTTTCAACAAATCGAAGCCGCATTGCTTCCTTCTGCAATTCTCTATGCACCTGAAGGTATTTATCCCGAGGCCGTTGTACATGCTATTCGCCAAGTACCTCGTGGTTAAATTTGTATTGTTGTTTCCGAAAATATAACAATTTTTTGATTTACGTCCAATTTTCTCATGTGAAGAACGCCAAATTATCGAGAAACAAAAATGGATTGCTCAACCTTATAATTATCAAAACCGGTGGCCGTCATGTAGTCTTTTTAAATTACTGACGCCTATACAATGGGAATAATATAGGGCATAACGTCCGGAAATATTCCTGGATAAAGAATCCATTATGCACTTGCTACAACCGCTCGACTTACTGCGAGAAGCTCGCATTCGCTATAAACAGAATGAAATTGCCGCTCTTCTTGGCGTGGATGTCCGCACCGTTCGCCGCTGGGAAGTTCGTGACACCGAACCGCCACCCTATCTGGCTGATGCCATTCATCAGCGCTTATTGCCTTTGGTTGATGCCGACGCAATAAACAACCACCCTTTTACTTTTATAGACTTGTTCGCAGGGATTGGCGGCTTCAAGCCCACGGTGGGCATTGCGTGTTTACCAGCGAATGGAATGCGTTTTCTCAGAAAACTTATTTAGCCAATTTTCCCCACGATACTGATCATGTTTTTGTCCGGGACATTATTCGTATTGATGAAAACGATGTACCCAATCATGATATTTTACTGGCTGGCTTTCCTTGCCAACCTTTTAGTATTGGCTGTGTGTCCAAGAAAAATGCTTTGGAACGTCCGCATGGTTTTGAGTGTGCGACCCAAGGCACGCTGTTTATTGATGTTGCCCGTATTATTGCCGTCAAACAGCCTAAAGCATTTATGTTGGAAAATGTTAAAAATCTGCATTCTCACGATAAAGGCAATATCTTTAAGGTCATCCTGCAAACATTACGGGATGAGCTAGGCTACGAGGTGCATTATAAAGTTATTGACGGGCAGCGCTTTGTACCGCAACATCGGGAACGCATTATTAGAGCCATTTGCGCTGCCCTGTAGCCTTTCATTTATCTAGCCTACAGAGCGACCTAAAAATCGTTTACCCCAAATTTTCACGGTAGAATCAGGGTTTGAGAGATACGATCACGGTTATTTTCGGGTTTTCACCCCAAGAAAT
>CAIUYS010000140.1 GCA_903903365.1 uncultured Methylococcaceae bacterium | reverse complement strand
TATAAAGCCGGTTAGAAACATGCCGCCGGCAAACAATAGCCAAGCTGGCTCCAAATAATAGACGGTTGGATTGATAATTTTTCCTAAACGTTCAACTTGATAATGGGGTGCCACTAAATAACTGACCGCGATTATTACCAATAGCGACAGTAAGGGAATGCCCATAGATAATAAACGTTGCTGCCATACATTATGTGAGCGATCAAAGATAATAAAAAATAGCGGGGTAAAAATAAAGATACCCGTACAATCGCCCATCCACTGAGTCAAGCAAGAAAAGACAATCTTCTGCTCTAGTATATTGCCCGTTAAGGAGAGTCCGTAAACATTCAAAAGGGCGGGTAAAAAAGTGGCAACCAGTCCAGCGAGTAGAAAAAATCGGATAATTAAGGCTGTTGAAATTAATGCATTGGGATAACCCGCATATTTTTTGACCAGAACACAACCCAACCAAGTTTTGAACACGCTATTAAACGGCTTAAGAAAAAAAACCAGCCATTGTAGTGAGAGTTCCAGTGAAATAGGGTGGGAGTCGTTTTGATAGTGTAAAAGCAATTCGGCCACAAATAGCGCCGGCAACACCCTATAGCCCCACAATAAAACAGCGCCCAAGCCAATGCCGGCAGGAGGCCAGATTGCAGCGGCATCATTGGGCAATAATAATGACAATGTCAGCTTACCGGCAAAAAAGCAAAATACTGCAGTCACAAGGACCGGCAGCCAATTTTTAATAAGCGGATGTTGTATGGGCATTAGGCTCATGTAGAGATCGTCATTAATTTTGGTATCTTAAAATTGGCAGTTAAAACTCAGTAACTGGTTTTTCAGTAAGTAGTCAATTTCCCCTCAACCCAATGCCGTTAGGTTAAGCGTAAGTTTTTCAAAAAACGGGAATGCAATCGCTTCAGCTATTGCCTGTAAAAACAGCCAAAGCTGTTTTACTCCATTTGTTTACTTAACATACTTGAAGCTCATATCCCCTCTCACGCCGGAAGAAGATTGGCTCAAGTGTATTGAGCGTATTTCTTAATTGACACCCCAAGCATAGACCAACCAGAGACACCTTGAATAAATAAAGCGGAAATAAATATTGAAATATTTTTTTAATAATAGGAGGGCAATGACTTCACCTATCTTTGTAAGAGTGATTTGAGCTTACCGGTACTGAATTTTTTTGCTTTAAACACGGAGCGCTCTAGTAATTAATATAAGCCGTTATTGATAATGTGTAGAGTCAACATACAATTTAACTCTGTTACTGAGCTTGTTTGACGTATAATTTAATAATAATTTTAACTTTTTTAAAAGATCTGGACTATGTCAATTAGCCTTAGAAAAATAACCCATCAAGTTTTAGTCGGCGACGTTAAAGTCGGCGGCGGTGCGCCAATCGTTGTTCAATCAATGACCAATACCGACACCGTTAATGTGTCAGCAACCGTTAATCAAATTATAGAGTTGTCTACCGCAGGTTCTGAACTGGTTCGTATCACGGTTAATTCGGAAGAAGCGGCAAAAGCCGTTGCCGAGATTCGCAACACCTTAACCCAGAAAGGTTACTCCGTACCCATCGTTGGAGATTTCCATTTTAACGGTCACAAATTACTGGAAAAATACCCGGATTGTGCAGAAGCGCTTGATAAATATCGCATCAATCCAGGTAATGTAGGGCGTGGTAAAAGTCGCGATCCACAATTTCAGCAAATGATTGAATTCGCTTGCCAATATAACAAACCTGTTCGTATTGGCGTCAATGGCGGCAGCTTGGATCAGGCGGTATTAACCCGATTACTGGATGATAACCGGTTGCAAAAACATCCGGAATCATTACCTGCCATCACCCGTAAAGCGATCGTTTTGTCAGCACTTGAAAGCGCCGCCAAAGCAGAAGAAATAGGTTTGGGAAAAGATAAAATTATTCTGTCCTGCAAAATCAGTAACGTGCAGGAACTGATTAATATTTATCAAGACTTGTCCAGTCGTTGTGATTACGCCTTGCACCTGGGTCTTACCGAAGCCGGTATGGGTTCCAAAGGCATCGTATCGTCAGCGGCCGCTTTATCCGTATTAATGCAGCAGGGCATTGGCGATACCATTCGTATTTCTTTAACACCGGAACCCGGAGCCTCCAGAACCCAAGAAGTGATTGTCGGTCAGGAAATTCTTCAGACCATGGGTTTTCGATCCTTTACGCCGATGGTTATTTCTTGCCCCGGTTGCGGTCGCACCACCAGTGATTATTTCCAAAAACTGGCGATGGATATTCAAACTTATTTACGCGATCAAATGCCGGTATGGCGAACCCAATACCCTGGTGTTGAAACGATGGAAGTTGCCGTAATGGGCTGCGTCGTTAACGGCCCAGGGGAAAGCAAAAGTGCCAATATCGGTATCAGTTTACCAGGCACAGGCGAAACTCCTGTAGCGCCTGTTTATGAAGATGGCGAAAAGACAGTCACGCTTAAAGGTGACAGAATCGCTGAAGAATTTCAGGAAATAGTACAGCGATATATAGAAACGCATTACGCCGCATAATTAATCGTAAGTATTCAGTTCCCAATGGCGTTAAGTTAAGCGCAAGTTATTTAAAAACTGGAGTGCAATCGCTTTAGCTATTGCCTGTAAAAAGAGCTAAAGCTGTTTTACTCCAGTTGGTTGCTTAAATTAACAGCATTACCCGCGCCCACTTTTTTCAAAGGCGAGTGGGACTGAATACTTACATGCGAGACATAGCCAGCTCTTTTTTTATTCGGATAATAGTTACGCACAATCCCTACTTAGATTTAATTAATCATAAGTAAACAAACGATGAATACTCCAGAAAATTTAAAGCATACAAAATGGGAATGTAAATACCCTATTGCCTAGATTCTGAAACATAGAAAGAAAAGCCTTTATAAAGATTTAAGGCAATATTTAGGCGTGTAAGATATTTTCTTAACATCCCCAGCGCAAAGCAGCGGTATGAACGGGAGCATCCCACAGTTTCAATAATTCTTCGTCAAGTACGCTGAGGGTTATTGAACAACCGGCCATATCAATGGAGGTGGTGTAGTTGCCAACTAATGAGCGGGCTATGGTGATGCCGTGTTTTTCCCAGAATTTGGCGGCCAGATCATAAATCAGATACAACTCCATTAAGGGCGTTGCCCCAAATCCGTTCACATGCAGTAACACCGGCTGGCCTTTTTTCGGTTTTAATTCTTCATCAATAATACTGGCCAAGTGCTCGACAATGTCTGTGGCGCTGCTTAATTTAAGCGTTTCACGTCCCCGTTCACCATGAATACCCACCCCCATTTCCATCTCGGTGTCGCTGATGTTAAAAGTGGGTTTGCCCAAGGCGGGCACGGTACAACTGCTCAGTGCGACGCCCATTGAGGCCGTGGCGTTGTTGACCTTATCACCCAAGGTTTTGCACGTTGCCAAGTCAGCACCCTTTTCTGCCGCTGCACCGACTATTTTTTCAACAATCAAAGTGCCCGCTACCCCACGTCGTCCTGTGCTATGTGCTTTTGGCAACGCAACGTCATCGCTTACCAAAACGGTCGCGTTTTGACACTCCAGCATTTCGCCGACGATTTCAAAATTCATGACATCGCCGGCATAATTTTTGACGATAAACAAGACGCCGCCGCCATTTTCGACGGCTTGCACAGCGGCCAACATTTGATCAGGTGTTGGGGAGGTGAAAATCTGGCCGGGACAGGCTGCATCCAACATACCGTGACCGACAAAACCGATGTGCAGGGGTTCATGTCCGGAACCGCCTCCGGAAATTAAAGCAACTTTTCCGGGTTTGGGTGGGTTAATGCGTCTGACAAAGTGCGGTTGGGTGTTGAGTTGGATAATGTCTGCATGCGCTTTGGAGAAGCCCAGCAGGCTTTCATCAAGCAGCGTATCGATGGCGTTGATAAATTTTTTCATGGCGGCGACTCCTGATTATGGATGGGGTATTCTGCGTATAATCATAGAACACGGATGACGCTGATTATACGGATTTCAACGGATTCTAGGATATCAATTTAACTCGGGAAAGACCTCGCAGGTTTTATAAACCTGTCAGGTCTAACGACGGTATTTTAGTCCTGACTAAAGTGGGTAGCCGCATTTTCTGAGTGATTATCGAAGCAAGAATTTATTTTCTTTCTTCGTGTTCTTCGTGTCTTCGTGGTGAATGTTTTTGGGCTATTTTAGTTTTGGTTTTTACGTTAAATCAACCGCGTAAGGCTTTTGTTATGGCGCGAATATCGGGCATAACCCAAGTGGGTTGGTAAGCAGATTCTTTTAAATCCGCTTCGGTAGATATGCCCGTTAATACCATAATGCTCCGGATGCCGGTACGAACTGCGCCCAGAATATCGGTTTCCAGACGATCACCAATGGCGACTGTTTTATCAGGATCGACGCCCAGTAGAGCCAAAGCCTGTTGATAAATAATGGGCTCCGGTTTACCGATAATGGTCGGTGATACGCCGGTTGCAACCTCAAGAGCCGCCAGAATTGCGCCATTGCCATGCGTGATGCCCTGTTCTGTGGGGAGTGTGGTGTCGGCATTGGTGCCAATGAATTTTGCACCCGCGCGAATATTCAGCGTGGCCGTTGCCAGTTTGGCCCAGGACAGGGTTTCATCTTTACCACAGACGACAATGTCAGCACCTTTTTTGCTGGCGTCACTGTCATTATTCACTTCATAGAGACCGGTCAGCGTAAAGCCATGATCAATAAGTGGTTGTGTTGCGCCGTCTTCACCGACAACAAAAACCCGTGTTTTAGTTGGATTAACCTGTTTACTTAGATAGAGTGCTGTCGCCGTGCCTGAGGTAAGAATTTGTTTTTTGGTAATGGTTACGCCCATTTTTGCCAGTTTGCTTACATATTGTTCCGGCGTTTGACTGGCGTTGTTGGTCGCTAAAATGAAAGGAATTTGCAGGTCGTCCAACGTTTGAAAAAAATCTGTCAAGCCTGGCATCGGCTGTGTGCCATGCCATAAAACACCATCCATATCGATGATAAGTGCGTTAATATTGATAAAAGATTGCATGGTAAAGGGTTCTCAAAAATAGGGTTTTTTAAGGGGTTTTCGGTTATTTGTT
>CAIUYS010000139.1 GCA_903903365.1 uncultured Methylococcaceae bacterium | reverse complement strand
TTTACCGCATCCGCCGGGACTAGCCAGGAACCACCCACACAAGCGACATTGCTTAAGCTTAAATAAGCGCTGTAATTTTCAGGTGAAATACCACCGGTAGGGCAAAAAGTAGCCGATGGAATAGGGCCGGCAATAGATTTTAGCATCGGTATGCCGCCTGCTGCTTCAGCGGGGAAAAATTTAAAATGATCCAAGCCGTATTCCATACCCAACATAAGTTCTGACAGGCTTGATATGCCTGGAATCAAAGCAATATTACCCGCTTTAGCCGCCGCCAGTAAAGTGGGCGTTAAACCGGGACTAATGGCAAATACCGCCCCCGCCTCTTCAGCCGCTTTTAATTGTTCGGGTGTTGTAATCGTGCCGGCACCGACAATCGCCTCTTTAACTTCCTGGCTGATAAGGCGGATGGCTTCCAGTGCAATCGGTGTGCGCAGTGTGATTTCCAGTACTTTAATGCCACCGGCAACCAAGGCTTTTGCCAAAGGCACCGCGTCATCCAGATTTTGAATAACCATTACAGGCATAACAGGGCCGGCGTTTAAAACGTCGGTAGGTTGGATTTTCCAGTTGTTTGTGTTCATAGGTGTATTTTAAGTTAAGTTTTTGTTGGTAGGATGGGTAGAGCGATAGCGAAACCCATCGTATGGATGATTGATTGGGATGGGTTTCGGCTATTGCCTCTACCCATCCTACGCGCTAATCCACCAAAAATAGATTAGACGCGCCTGTTTCGGCAGAAGATGCACCTAAACGGAAGCCGCCAAACATCTCGCGTCCCATACCATAATGGTGATTTTTGGCGGAATTGGGTACGGGAATCCGGGCATTAAATTCATCCTCGCCAACCAATACATCAATATGACCTGTTTGCAGGTTCAGGGAAATAATATCGCCATTATGTACTTTGGTTAACGGGCCGCCGACTTCACATTCTGGACAGATATGGATTACTGAAGGAACTTTACCCGAAGCGCCTGACATGCGGCCGTCAGTCACCAAGGCAACCTTGAAGCCTTTGTCTTGCAGCACACCGAGGGGTGGTGTCAGTTTATGCAGTTCCGGCATACCATTGGAACGGGGGCCCTGAAAGCGAATAACCGCGACAAAATCTTTTTCCAGTTCACCGCGCTTAAAGGCAGCCAGCATATCTTCCTGGTCATCAAAAACAATGGCAGGCGCTTCAACTATTTGATGTTCCGGCGATACGGCCGATAGTTTGGCAATGCCACGACCTAAATTACCGTGCATCACATGTAAACCGCCGCCGGTGGCAAAGGGTTTTTCGACAGTGCCAAGAACGTTGGTATCCAAAGAGGTATCGGGGACGGGTTCCCAGGTTAATTTGTTGTCAATCAGTTTGGGTTCCTGGCAGTAGTTACTCAGGCCGGGTTGATCGGCAACGGTTATAACATCTTCATGTAAAAGACCGTTTCTTAACAGTTCAGCAATTAACACGCCCATGCCGCCAGCCGCTTGAAAATGGTTAACGTCAGCCGGGCCATTGGGATAGATTTTTGCGATTAACGGAACTACTTTGGAGAGCTTGTCAAAGTCATCCCAGTTAAGAACGATACCGGAAGCACGGGCAATCGCGATTAAGTGCATGGTGTGATTGGTTGAGCCGCCCGTTGCCAGCAAACCAATAACCGCATTGACGATGGCTTTTTCGGAAACGACATGAGCAATCGGACGATAATCGTCACCCAGTGCAGTAAATTTTAAAACCTGTTTGGCCGCCGCGATGGTTAGTTCTTCACGTAAAGGTGTGTAAGGATTGATGAACGAGCTGCCGGGCAGATGCAAGCCCATAATTTCCATCATCATCTGGTTACTGTTCGCTGTACCGTAAAATGTACAAGTGCCAGGGCTGTGGTAAGAGGCGGATTCTGCTTCAAGCAACTCTTTACGGCCAATTTTACCGGTCGCGTAATCTTGGCGTGCGCGGGCTTTTTCTTTGTTGGTCAAGCCGCTGGGCATGGGGCCGGCGGGGATAAAGAGGGCCGGTAAGTGACCAAAACTGAGCGCGCCAATCAGTAGTCCGGGCACAATCTTGTCGCAAACGCCCAAGTACAAGGCACCGTCAAACATGTTGTGGCTCATGCCGACTGCGGTGGCCATTGCGATCAAGTCACGACTGAATAAGGACAGTTCCATGCCGGGCTGGCCTTGGGTAATGCCGTCACACATAGCCGGTACGCCGCCAGCAACCTGGGCGACACCGCCTGCCTCTTTAATGGCTGACTTGATTAAATCAGGCGCATCTTTGTAAGGTTGATGAGCCGACAGCATATCGTTGTAAGACGTGATGATGGCGATGTTGGCTTTTTGGTTGCCGGTTAAATCGGCTTTCTCGGTGGCGCTACAGGCAGCAAAACCGTGAGCCAAATTACCACAACCCATTCCTGAACGGATAGGGCCGTTTTTAGCGATAGCATCAATATAATTCAGGTAGGCTGAGCGGGTTTTATGGCTGCGCTCAATAATGTCTTGTGTCACTTGTTCAATTACAGGATGCATGTTTATTCCTCTAGGGTTCCGCGAATGATAAATTTTTGGTAACTACTCAGTAGCTGTCAGTTTTGTTTATATAACACGGATAATACTGTTATCTGTTAAATCCGTGTTATCGGCGTGCTATTTTTAACGGACGGGCGTTACGTTATTCTTCCCAAGCCCTGCCGTCCCTGGCAAGCAAAGCAACGGAGGCAACGGGTCCCCAAGTACCTGCAGGGTAGCTTTTGGGTGTGTCTTTATAATCATGCCAAGCGTTTTGTATGGAATCAACCCAGGTCCAGGCTTGTTCAATTTCATCGCGGCTAAGAAACAGCGTCGTATTTCCACGCATGGCTTCCAGTATCAATTTTTCATAACCACCAAAAATACGGCTTTCTTTAAAGGTATCAGAAAAGCTTAAATCCAGTTTGGTTTTTTGCAGCTTAATGTGCTCATCAATTCCGGGTATTTTATTAAGCATTTCAATTTCCACACCTTCATTCGGCTGTAAATGAATAATTAATTTATTGGGTGGCAGTTCACGAAAGCTGTCTTTAAAGATGTTGTGCGGCAACTGTTTAAAGTAAACCACAATTTCAGTACGTTTTCCGGTTAAACGTTTGCCCGTGCGCAAGTAGAACGGTACACCAGCCCAACGCCAGTTATCAATGTCAACACGCAAGGCGACAAAACTTTCTGTCGTGCTTTCTGTATTTGCCCCGTCTTCTTCAAGGTAGCCGGGTACGGCACTGCCTTTGATGTAGCCTGCGCTGTATTGGCCACGAACCGTTTTTTCTTCAACGTTGTTGTTGGTAATGGGGCGCAGTGCTTTAAGGACTTTTATTTTTTCATTGTGGATGCTTTCAGCTTCCAGATTGACCGGCGGTTCCATGGCAATAAAGGTCAGAATCTGTAACAGATGATTTTGCAACATGTCGCGCAACTGTCCGGTTTTATCAAAATAATCCCAGCGACCTTCAATACCTACTTCTTCAGCGACGGTAATCTGAATATGATCAATGGTATTGTGATTCCAATTAGTGGTGAAAATTGAATTGGCAAAACGCAATGCCAATAAATTTAACACGGTTTCCTTGCCCAGGTAATGATCTATACGATAAACCTGCTTTTCGTTGAAGACGCTGGCGACTTCATCATTGATTTCTTTTGATGAATTAAGGTCATGACCGATGGGTTTTTCCATCACCATGCGCGAGCTTTCAGTTAAAACGCCCGATTGAGCGAGTCCCTGGCAAATGTTTTTAAACAAAAAGGGCGCTACAGCAAAGTAATTGACCATGATTCTGGATTGCTGATCAATCACGCCATTTAATTGCTTGTATTGATCCGGTTGGGTCAAATCTATTTTTAAATAGGAAAGTCGGGCCGAAAATCGCTCCCACACAGCAACATCAATTTCATCACTTAAAAAAGCCTGCAAGCTTTTATGGGCGATATCAATAAATTCAGTACTATTTATTTCATGCAGGTCAATCCCGATAATACGGGTGTCAGGTTCGATAAAGTTTGCATTTTCAAGGCGATACAACGAAATGATCAGCTTGCGTTTCGATAGATCACCTAGTGCACCATAAATTACTAAATCACAGGGGGTATATGTTTTATTGGCTTTCATGAGTTTTTCGTCGAGTAAAAAAATATTGACTGGTGTAAAAGAAACGCAAATTTAATGCGATAAATTAGGGTTTTATTATCGCAGAATTTGCAGCAAGATGCTGTATTGATTGTAATGCCTGTGAGCTATCAGGCCAATATTGTCATAACTGTCAGGGATATACTTTATATAGGGACGTACACACCGGTTCAGAGGTTGTTTTTTTGAGAGTTAGCCTAGCCAAGTATTGTTGTAGTGAGTGACGGGTATGGGTTAATTGGTTTCGAATCGAAATTAGTTGACACGGCTCTTGCGTGCTTTTATAGTAGCGATTCACTACCAAAGTATAAGAGGTAATTATTATGAGTATTGCAGTTTTTTATCATGCCGGTTGTCCTGTCTGCTTGGGTGCAGAGCAAATGATAGCTGATGCGATTGACCCTTCAAAGTATCAGGTTGATGTTGTACATTTGGGGGAACAGACTGGCCGAATAGCGGAAGCCGAAGCCGCCGGGGTGAAGTCGGTACCGGCATTGGTCTTAAATAACCAGGTTTTTCATATTAACTTTGGCGCATCCATTGATGACTTAAAATAACGCATGATCACTATTAAACGTAAGTGTATAGTTGCCTCTCTTTAGGAAAAAAGGCAGAGAAGATTGTATTTGATAAATCCTCACAGCTTCTCGCTTTTTTAAAGGGGGAGAGGTGAAAGTTGACTATTAAACAATTAAATTTATTATGATTATGCTGACTGGGATAGGTTTTATCATCCCGGTCTACATAAACGATTATGTCAATGACTCTAATTCCATATCGTCATATTTTTATAATAACAGTAGATATAAGAGGAAACTCATGAACCTTAAACATACATTTAC
>CAIUYS010000138.1 GCA_903903365.1 uncultured Methylococcaceae bacterium | reverse complement strand
TGGGCATACTTGGCTAAAAATGAAAAGGCATCGACAGCCACTTCAGGGGTGCTAAAGTGGGCTACCCTGCTATTGGCAAAAAGATCGCGACCTTCCTGAACCCTTTCACCGCCTGTCCAAGAGGCTAGCACCGGTTTTTTACTGGTTTTGGCGCCCTCAATGATGCTTAGCGCAACCTGGGTTGGATTGGTCATTGCCTGAGGCGTTAAGATAACCAATACACCGTCTACGTTTTTATCTTTAAGACAAATATCCAAGGCTTTTTGGTAGCGTTCAGAGGTGGCGTCGCCCAGAATATCAATAGGATTGGCATGAGACCAGTGTACGGGTAAAGCCTCATTTAATCCTTCAATGCTGGCCGGACTCAGTTCAGCCATAATGATGCCGACATCTTCGGCACGATCGGTGCTCATGACACCAGGGCCGCCAGCATTGGTAATAATAGCCAGGCGGTCTTTTTTGACCACATAATTGTTTGCCAAAACACGGGCTGCAGAAAATAATTCGGTGATGCTATAGACTCTAACAACGCCCGCTCTTGCAATGGCGGCATCAAAGACATCATCGCCACCGACCATGGCACCCGTATGTGACATGGCGGCTTTAACCCCCGCCTCATGACGACCTGATTTAATCAGGATAACCGGTTTCAAACGAGCGGCCGCTTTAAGTCCGCTTAAAAAGCGCCGCGCATCGCGTATGCCTTCTACATACATTAATATGCCTGTGGTTTTGCTGTCCGTTGCCAGGTAATCCAGCACCTCACCAAAATCTATGTCGGCTGCACCGCCCATGGATACCACCGTTGAAAAGCCGATGTCCTGTACTTTGGCCCAGTCTAAAATGGCGGTACAAACGGCACCTGATTGGGATAATAACGCCAAGCTGCCGTCTTTAACCGTACCGTCACCAAAAGTTGCATTAAGGTATCCACTGGGGCGAATAACGCCCAGACAGTTTGGGCCAATAATGCGGATATTATAACGGTGAGCAATATCCAACACTTCTTGCTGAAGCCGTTTTCCTTCCGAGCCCAGTTCACCAAAGCCGGCCGTAATAATAATGACAGAGGTAACGCCCTTTTCACCACATTGCCGAATAATACCGGGAACACTGGGTGCCGGGGTGGCAATAACCACCAAATCCAAATCTTCAGGAACAGCATTCAAGTCAGGATAGACTTTTAACCCCAGTAATTGGTCGCGTTTGTTGTTGACCGGATAAAGACCACCCATAAAACCGGCTTCTTGCATATTAAGCAAGAGCCGATAACCGACACTGTTTTCGCGCTCTGAGGCGCCAACAATGGCAACTGATTTAGGGGTGAAAAAACGGTTTAAATAATGAGGGCCCATGGTTGCTCCGGTGTAAGAAAAATAGCTGAATGTAAAATAAATACTAATCAAGCAATAAAGAGGGCTGCATTTGTCAGCCCTCTTTTTAGCGCTTATTCTTGCGGGCAAATAAACTGCCAATCGGTTGTACTTTGTCTTTAACCGCTTTTAAGGTTTTGCAAAATGCCGGGTACACGATTACTTATGAAAATGCTCATGCGGGCATTTGCCCTGTCTTAAGCTGATAATCGGCCAAGCGGCGGCGTTGGCATAAGCGGTCAGTTTTTCATCCGGGTCAACGGCCACCGGGTTGTCAACTAATTTGAGTAAGGGCAGGTCATTATGTGAATCGCTATAAAACCAGCTGCCCTGCATGGTTTCAGTTGAGTTTTTTAACCATTCTTCCAGTAACTTTACTTTACCTTCCTGAAAACACGGGATGCCGTTGAAGCCACCGGTATATCGTCCGGCTACAAATTCTGGCGTGGTGGCCAGTAAATTTTCAATGCCATACAGTTCAACGATTGGCTCGGTCACAAAACGGTTGGTTGCGGTAATAACCAGCAAGGTATCGCCCCGATCCCTATGTTTGGCGATCAGTTCCTGTGCGGGTTTTAATAATATCGGTGTGATGATGTCTTGCACAAATTGCGCCCGCCACTGATACAGTTGTTCAGGGTCGTTATTGGCCAGGGGGTGCAGGGAAAAACGCAGGAACTCAACAATATCCAGGGTGCCTTGTTTGTATTCATCATAGAACCTGATATTGGCGCTTTCATAGAGCTCTTTATCAACAACACCCAGGTCGACAAGAAACTGCCCCCAGAGGTAATCGCTGTCGTCGGCTATCAGGGTATTATCTAAATCAAATATCGCTAAACTCACGTTAAACCTGTCTCAAGTAATTAAAAGGGTTATGCCCTCTGGCATCTAGGGTTTTTTTATGGAACAATGGAGCTATTATAAACAACCTGGCCTTTTCGTGTAATTTTAGCAGTTAGCAAGATTAAGATACAGGACAGATAAAAGATACAAGGTTTTAACATGATAGACTCTAAAGGATACCGGCCCAATGTCGGGATCATCCTTTGCAATGACGAGGGTCGCGTGTTTTGGGCAAAGCGAATGGGCGTGAACGCATGGCAGTTCCCGCAAGGCGGAATAAATGACGACGAAGACCCTGAAGCAGCGATGTATCGAGAATTGTGGGAAGAAACAGGATTGCAACAGCAGCATGTTCAGGTGCTTGGGCGGACCCGGTACTGGTTAAGGTATCAGCTGCCGGAGCGCTATATTCGCAAGAGCTCCATGCCTTTATGCATAGGGCAAAAGCAAATTTGGTATATGTTGCGGTTGTTGACGCACGATTCAACGGTGCGTTTTGATCAGTGCGCAAAGCCGGAGTTCGATAGCTGGCGATGGGTTGATTATTGGGAGCCGCTTAATGACGTTGTCTATTTTAAGCGTAAGGTTTACCAAAAAGCCATGACTGAATTAGGCGCTATTCTGGCGATAGATTCTGTGCCGGTTAATGCGACCAGTTATCTGGCAAAAGAGATTAAAAACAGTAAGGCGAAAGGTTCAAGGTCAAAATAATTTCCACTTGAACCTAATAGCTCCTCGTATTTACAGGATGGCTTGTTTGGATAGCGCTCCCGGCAGTTCTTTAACCAGTTTGGGTACAAGGTAGCCGGGCAGGGTAGCTTGTACCTGCTTGATAAGGTCAGTTGCTACTGCTTCAGACACTTCAAAATGTCCTGTCCCTGTGGCTTTGTCCAATAAATGCAGGTAATAAGGGATAATGCCGTGACTGAAAAGTTGTTCACTCAATTCGCATAGCACCGCTACGTTGTCATTAACGCCTTTTAATAATACCGACTGATTAAACAAGGTAATACCTTTGTTGCGGAGTCGATTAAAGGCTGTAATGACGCGGGGATTTATTTCGTTGGCGTGGTTACAGTGAACCACGATCACGACTTGTTTGCCGCATTGGGTTAAGGTATTAATCAGATCATCGGTTATTCTGGCAGGTAGAACGATGGGTAGCCGCGAGTGTATTCTGATGCGTTTTAAATGCTTGATGGCGCTTAACTGCACAAAGAGTTTTGCCAACCGGGCATCGCTCAGCAATAATGGATCACCACCACTTAAAATAACTTCCGTAATATCCGGGTTTTCCTGAATATAACGGATGCCTGCAATCTCATCTTGTTTACCCAGTTGAAGATCGGAATAAGGGAAATTGCGGCGGAAACAATAGCGGCAGTTAATGGCGCAACTGCCGGTGTTGATCAATAAAACCCGGCCATGATATTTGTGTAATACACCGGTTTGGGTGGCAGAGGGAAGATCACCAACCGGGTCGTTACTAAAGCCGGGGTAGGCCAATAGTTCATCTTTAACCGGCAAGACTTGCCGCAATAAAGGATCATCGGGATTACCTTTTTGCATGCTGGCAGCAAAGCTTAAGGGAACGCGTAATGGGAAGCTTTTGGCTGCCGCCACTGAAACAGGTAAATCATTAAGCGACAAGTGTAAATAATGGCATAAGTCTTCAATATTATTGAAGGCTTCGGCTAATTGTTGTTGCCAGTTTTTGGTAAAGTGCAGGGTCTCGCTAAGGTGTTCAGGCATGAAAGTAGTTATTTAAAGTTTCTATCGATTGTTGGCTCTATTATAATGGTTCTGTTTTACATTGTTTGTCATCTTGAGGATAAAATGGCTAGTTATAGTACCAATGAATTTAAAGCCGGTTTAAAAGTCATGTTGGATAATGACCCCTGTGCAATTATAGAAAATGAATTTGTAAAGCCGGGTAAGGGTCAAGCCTTTAATCGGGTAAAAATCAGAAATCTTAAAACAGGTCGTGTGATTGAAAGAACGTTTAAATCAGGCGATTCTCTTGAAGGCGCCGATGTCGTTGATGTTGCCATGCAATATCTCTATAACGACGGCGAATTTAGACATTTTATGGTGCCCGATACTTTTGAGCAGTATCAGTGTGAAGAAAAAGTCATTGGTGACACCAGTAAGTGGCTTAAAGATCAGGATTCCTGTACTGTCACTTTATGGAATGACGCACCTTTAGCGGTATCACCGCCTAATTTTGTTGAGCTGGCTATTGTTGAAACCGATCCGGGTTTGCGTGGCGATACTTCGGGTGGTGGTGGTAAACCGGCTACTTTGGAGACGGGTGCGGTGGTTAGGGTGCCATTATTTGTACAGCCTGGCGAAATAATTAAGGTCGATACCCGTACCGGTGAATATATCTCGCGCGTAAAAGAATAGTGCCAACTGAGTGGCAGCCGACCTGCTCTATAGAATTATTGCGTTTAAGAGCGCAAGTCTTTGCAGACATCAGGCAGTTTTTTTTAACCAGAGCCGTGCTTGAAGTAGAAACACCTCTGCTGGGTAATAGCTGCGGAACCGATCCGGAGTTGGATTTTTTTACCACCGATTATTGTGCGCCGCCACTACAGCGCACTTTATTTATGCAAACATCACCCGAGTTTGCCATGAAAAGACTGCTTGCTGCGGGTAGCGGGTGTATTTATCAAATAGGTAAAGCTTTTCGTAATGGTGAATCAGGACGTTTTCATAATCCTGAATTTACCCTCTTGGAGTGGTATCGGGTTGGTTTTACATTGCCGCAATTAATGGATGAAATCGCCGAATTAATGGCGGTTTTGTTTAGCGGTCACCGTGCTTTAAAGCCAACGCAACGGGTGAGTTATCAAGCCCTGTTTCAACGCTATACAGGCTTAAACCCTTTAGCGTTTTCTCTTCAGGATTATTGTGCTTACGCACAGGCTAATGATGTGCCTGAGGCGGTCAGTCTTTGCGGATCTGATCACGGTTTATGGCTGGATTTTATATTTAGTCATAAGGTTCAGCCGTACTTGGGTGAAAGTGCGCTATGTATGGTATATGGTTATCCCGCTTGTCAGTCATCGTTAGCCCGCCTTAATAAAGATAATTCACACGTTACTGATCGTGTCGAAGTTTTTATAAACGGCATTGAGCTAGGCAATGGTTATTATGAATTGACTGATGCGAAAGAGCAGGGCAGGCGATTTGATGAGGAAATTGCTGTCAGGCAGCAAAACAAACGCCCCGTTACGGTCAAGGATCAACATCTTGTTTCGGCACTGGAAGCCGGGTTGCCCGAATGTTCGGGTATGGCCATTGGTCTTGACCGGTTACTGATGTTGTTGTCAAGCAGTGCAACCATTAATGAGGTGCTTAATTTTCCTTTGCACAGAGCTTAAGCTTGTTCAATGTATACTGTGTTATAATTTTTCGATTTTTAACCATTCAGACCCTGATGTTTTATTTTTAGCCCTTACATGAAATCAAATACTTTTTCTTGCTTGTTATTGCTGGGCCTGCTCGTGTCGAATGGAGTTAAAGGCGACGAAGAATTCGTTGTTAAGGATATTCAAGTCAAAGGTTTGCAGCGCATTTCTTTGGGTACTGTTTATAATTATCTCCCTGTTAATGTCGGTGAAAAGTTTTCTTTGGATAATGTTTCGCCAGCCATCAAAGCCTTGTTTAAAACAGGCTTTTTTAAAGATGTGACACTGGAAAGAGACGGCTCAACCTTGATTGTTAATGTGGTGGAACGCCCATCAATCGCAAAAATAATTTTTGAAGGCAATAAAGATCTCAGCAAAGATGATCTGACCAAGGCTTTGGATAAAATTGGTCTGGCTGAAGGCAAGATATTTGACCGGCAAGTGTTGGACAAGGTAGAGCAAGAGTTAACACGTCAATATCTTAGTCATGGTAAATATGGCTTAAAGATTAAAACAGACGTGTCCAACTTGACCCGGAATCGTGTGGGCATTCATATTAAAATTTCCGAGGGCAGGGTTACCAAAATCAAGCAGATTAATATTGTGGGTAATACTGTTTTTGATGATAAAACCCTGTTGGGCAAGTTTGAACTCAATACGTCCAATATATTGTCGTTTTACACAAAAGACGACCAGTATTCCAAGCAAAAATTATCTGCCGACTTGGAGACTCTGCGGTCTTATTATCTGGATCGGGGTTATATCAACTTTTCGGTTGAATCGACCCAAGTGGCCATTACCCCGGATAAAAAAGATATCTATGTCACTATCAATGTTAAAGAGGGTGAAGTTTATAAACTATCCAAAGTAAAGTTGGCTGGTAATTTGGTGGTAGCGCCTGAGGAGCTGATTAAACTGGTTAGCGTAGGACCCACAGAGATATTTTCCAGAAAAAGTGCAACTGAAACCTCAAAAGCCATTCAGGATCGTCTGGGTGATGAAGGCTATGCCTTTGCAAACGTTAATATGGTGCCTGAAATAAATGAAGCCCAAAAAACAGTCGATATGACCTTTGTGGTGGATCCGGGTAAGCGTGTTTATGTGCATCGAATTAACATGAGCGGTAATACCAAAACCCGTGACGAAGTGTTGCGTCGGGAAATGCGACAAATGGAAGCCAGTTGGGCATCGAGTTCAAAAATTGAACGCTCAAAAACACGGCTTGAACGCTTGGGTTATTTTGAAACCGTGACGGTAGAAACGCCGCCGGTTGTGGGTACGGCCGACCAGATTGACGTTAATTATAAAGTGGTCGAAAAGCCATCGGGTAATTTGTCGGCGGGCGTGGGTTTCTCTCAGGTTCAGGGTATTGTATTAAATGCCAACATTGCCCAGGATAACGTTTTTGGTTCGGGTAAGCGGGTTAACGTTGCCTTTAACAATAGTACTTACATGACCAGTTATCAGTTTGGCTTTTTTAATCCTTATTTCACTACAGATGGGGTTAGCCAAGGTTATAATTTGGGTTATACCAAACGAAATGCCGGCAAGATCAACATTGCCAATTACAATACCAATATTGCCAATGCGGGCATCAACTTTGGCATTCCCTTGAATGAATTTGACCAGATACGTTTTGATACCGATGTAAAGCATACCAGCTTGTCAACCACTGCTTACTCGTCTTATCAAATTAATCAATTTATTGCAGACCAAGGCAGCTCGTTTTTGACTTTTAGTCAGGGTATTAGTTGGGTTCATGATACTTTTAATCGGGCCATCTTTCCTAATAAAGGTGCTCAGCAACGCTTGTCTGCTGTCGTGATGATTCCTGGTAGTGATCTGGATTATTATAAAGTCGGTTACCGGCAGCAACGTTATTTTCCGTTGGCAAAGGATTTTACTTTCAAGTTGAATGGCGAAGTGGGTTATGGCGGGGGGTATGGAAGTACGTCTGCGCTACCGTTCTTTGATAATTACTTTATGGGTGGAACCGGTTCGGTACGCGGCTTTAAAAACAATACGCTGGGGCCGAGAGATTCTAATGGATATCCTCTCGGCGGCTCCAGTAAAATTATTGGTAATGCCGAGTTGTTTTTTCCAGTGCCTTTTATGACAGAGACAAAATCAGTCAGATTGGGAACCTTTTTTGATGTTGGATCATTAAACGATACCTTTACACTTAATAACATGAAATATTCCGCCGGCCTTTCAGGCGAGTGGTTATCGCCATTCGGCGCTTTATCCGTTAGTGCTGCTTACCCTTTAAATAAAGGAAACTATACTTACAATACCTATAACCCTCCAGGTGTCAATCCGGGCAGTATAGTTTCTCAAAAAGATCAAACCCAGTTCTTTCAATTCAATTTTGGCCAAAACTTCTAAGAAGATATTTTGGATTAACAGGCTTATCCCCTATAATTCAACGGATAAAAATTTTACACCCGACTTTAACTTTAATTTTAACTATAACCTGAGATCGATTTAATAATGAAAACGAAAATTGCTTTATTTTTAAGCCTATTGTTTGTTGCAAATGTCAGTTTTGCTGATTTAAAAATTGGCTTTGTGAATATCCCCTCTGTTCTTGAAAAAGCGCCGCAAGCTGAAAAAGCCAAAAAACGCCTGGAACAAAAATTTTCACCCCGGGATAAGCAATTAGTTGCTCAACAAAAAGAAATCCAAACGATGGAAGAAAAGCTGACCAAGGATGCTTCTGTAATGAGTGATTCTGAAAAAGCCAATCTTGAAAAAGATATTATCAATAAAAAAAGGGACGCAAAAAGATCTCAGCAAGAATTTAGTGAAGATTTTAATGCCAGCCGTAATGAAGAATTAGGTAAATTACAACGTCGTATCGTTGAAGCAGTTCGCGCAATAGCTAAAGATGACGAATATGACTTGTTATTGACTGATGGCGTTATTTATGCAAAAGACCAGTTTGATATTACTGCCCAAGTTCAGAAAAAACTGTCAACAATGCCTGAGTAAGTGAGTTACTCTTATTCAAGAACACACACTCACCTCACTCTGGATAAAGCACTCTAAATCATGTCTATTACGTTAGATATTTTACAAATACAAGCATTCTTGCCACATCGATACCCGTTTTTATTGGTTGACAAGGTGATTGAGTGCGAGCCAGGCATTAGGCTCTTAGGCGTTAAAAACGTTACTTATAACGAACCTTTCTTTCAAGGCCATTTTCCACAAAAACCCATCATGCCAGGCGTTTTGATTTTGGAAGCCTTGGCGCAAGCAACGGGGCTATTGGCCTCGGAAACAGCGGGCGACGAATTGGAAGGCATGATCTATTATTTGGTGGGTATTGATAAAGCCAAGTTTAAAAGGCCGGTTGTACCTGGAGACCAATTAATGTTGGAAGCAAAGTTCGTTAAAAGCAAGCGTAATATCTGGGCATTTGAATGTCGTGCGGAAGTTGACGGCGAATTTGTCGCAAGTGCCGAAATTAGATGTGCTGCGGTGGTAGATTAGTTTTGATTAATCCAACCGCCATAATTGATAGTCATGCCGAACTGGCCGAAGATGTGTCAGTCGGTGCTTTTTCTGTCATAGGTGCTGATGTAAAAATTGATGCCGGTACGGTCATAGGCCCCCATGTTGTTATTAAAGGGCCTACTTCCATTGGGAAGGATAATCGTATCTATCAATTCACCTCCATTGGCGAAGACCCGCAAGATAAAAAATATGCGTCCGAGGTAACACGACTTGAAATTGGTGACAGAAACACCATTCGAGAGTTTACCTCTATGCACAGGGGAACCCAACAAGATCAATGTGTTACCAAGATAGGCAATGATAATCTGTTTATGGCTTATACCCATGTGGCTCATGATTGCCTGATTGGCGATCATGTCATTATGGCCAATGGCGCGTCCTTGGCAGGCCATGTGCATCTAAATGATCATGCCATCCTGGGCGGCTTTACCTTGGTGCACCAGTTTACCCAGATAGGGCAATACAGCTTTGCCGCTATGGGTAGTGCGATTACGCAAGATGTCCCCCCTTTTATTATGGTTGGCGGCAAGCCCACAAGGCCCCATGGCATAAACTCAGTCGGCATGGAACGTAATGACATATCCGCTGAAGATATTAGATTAATCAGAAATGCCTACAAAATAATCTATAAAATGAATCTACGCCTGGAAGAGGCCATAGAGAAAATGAAAGAACTGCAAAGTGACAGTAAACAATTAGCTGACATGATTAGTTTTTTAAGTAATGTGCGCAGGGGTATATTGCGTTAAGTTTTGGTGTCATTAATAAGCAGGTCAAGGCGAACGCTTTAAGCGTTTTAAACGCTATTTAATGAGGGATTGTTGCTATGGATAACGACTATTTGATCGCGCTCACACAAAACTGCCTGATTGCCGGTGTTGATGAGGCGGGTCGTGGGCCTCTTGCCGGCCCTGTAGTAGCCGCAGCGGTTATACTTGATCCCTTACGGCCTATTGATGGCTTGGCTGACTCTAAAATACTCAGTGAACGTAAACGCGATAGCCTTTTTGAAATTATTAAGGCAAATGCGTTAAGTTGGTCAGTTGCAATGGCCAGTGTTGAAGAGATTGATGAGTTAAATATTCTTCAGGCCACCCTGCTTGCCATGCAGCGAGCGGTTAATGGCTTGGCGATTCAACCCGACGAAGTGTTGGTAGACGGCAACCGTCTCCCTAAATTGCCAATGCCTGCTCAGGCAATCATTAAAGGCGATAGTAAAGTCCAAGCAATCAGTGCCGCTTCTATTTTGGCAAAAGTTGAGCGTGATAAAATCATGGTTGATTACCACAAAAAATACCCCAATTTTTCGTTTCATCAGCATAAAGGCTACGGCACTGCGCAGCATGTCAACGAGATTAAACAATTTGGTTTTTTAGAGATACACAGGAAAACATTTAATCCGTTAAGAACCCTGATACTTCAGCAAAAGCTTTAATTTCTAAGGTTGGTTAATCCAGATAAAAAATATCACCACGAAGACACGAAGGACACGAAGTTTTCTTTCTTCGTGGTGAATAACGTGTTGTTTTAAGTCATTGCTAATGTAGGCATAAAAAAATTGCCCAGCATAACCAATTAGGTTAATATTGACTGATGGAAAAACAAACACCTCACTGCAAGTTATCTGTCGTCAAGACCATGATCGAGGCAGGAGATATACGGTCAACGAAAGCAGCGCGTGAAGGTGCTGCTGCTTTAGGATTCGATTTCGATAGCATGATTGCATTTGTGATGGCACTTACGCCGATTGATTTCTATAAGAGCATGACCACTCATGCCAATCACCGAATTTGGCAAGACGTGTATCGGCCAGTCACGTCGGAAGGGGAAGTCTATCTTAAACTAACAGTCATTGATGATGTACTCATCGTGTCTTTTAAGGAGTTATGATTATGAAATGTCCATCTTGTGCAGCGGCGGAATTAGTTCATGATACCCGCGACATGCCGTATACCTACAAAGGTGAATCAACCATTATCCCCGCAGTAACCGGAGATTTTTGTCCGGCCTGCGATGAATCCATATTGAATGTGGTTGAGTCACGACGTACGATGAGCTGTATGCTGGAATTCAATAAACAGGTGAATGCATCGATTGTCGATCCTGATTTTATTGCCAGTGTCCGTAAAAAGCTCGCACTTGACCAACGTGAGGCATCCGAAATTTTTGGTGGCGGCGTTAATGCATTCTCGCGTTACGAAACGGGTAAGACCAAACCATCATTGGCGCTGGTGAAACTACTCAAGGTACTTGACCGTCACCCTGATCTTCTGAGCGAAGTTAGAGCGGCTTGATTTCACTTGCGCTGGTTCCCAAGCTCCAGAGACTGTGAAAGTATTATTGCACCTAATACCTTATAATATGCACACCATCCCGTAAAGTACCAAATTAACAAACACAATCATGACATCACGTCGCTATCAGCCCATATTAAACCGGCAACAAGAAATGTTGTTA
>CAIUYS010000137.1 GCA_903903365.1 uncultured Methylococcaceae bacterium | reverse complement strand
TGGGTATTTATTTATGCAGGTTAATTAATCATCCAGTGTAACCACTTGGTCGATGTCGGTTTTAATCATAGAACACGGATGACACTGATTATACGGATTTCAACGGATTTTATTTTTAGTCGAAAAAAATACCTTAAGCGTTTATAAGTCATATTTTTCATAAGATAAAAAACTTCTCTTATCCGTGTCTATCAGTCAAATCCGTGTCATCTGAGTTCTATTTTTTAACGGGTGAGTGATTACAATCTCACCTGTTACTTCTTTACCGCGTTTCTTTGCTCACTAAATTTTTGTTTATATTTCAAAATTTCTGCAACAATCTGTTTGGCGGTATTTTTAACATCTTTGCTGGAAGCGTTTTTTTCCATCACAAATTTTGCCGCCGCAACGTAAGGGTTCATGGTAACAACAGCGCCGGGTAGTTTGCTGGGGTCTTTAATGGTGCCAAAAATGATAAACGGTGCTTGAGGATTTTTACTGGCTAAATCGCTCACACCAATTTGTACCGTCATTTGGGTACTGCCTTGACCAAAACCAATCACCGCTCGCTTAAGACGATTACCCTCGTCAACTTCGGTAAACATCCCGTTCACCAACCAACCATTATTTGGCAAGCTATTATCAAAGGAACCCAGACGCTGCGCGGGTAAATTTTTGTCATTAAATTCACTGACCAAAGCCTCGGACAAGCTATTAACGATATTTGCGGATTTTTCACCGGCATCATTTCGACTCCCCCGATTAAGCAATCGCGAGCCTAATGGCCGCCGGTTTAAAACACCCTGATCGCCTTGATAGCTTTCACTGTCAAGCTGAAAGTCCTTGATATAAATCAATCCCGGAAGCTCTGTTGCCCCGGTGCCTATCAGTTGTTCCTGAGCGATATTGACCCCGCCTGTTATTTTTTTAGTGGATTGGCAACCTAATCCCAAAGTAGCCAACAGGATAAAAAGCAACACAGTTATGAGTGTATTTTTATAATTCATTATTACTCTCCTAAATTAACAAAAATCGCATTAAGGCGTAATTTGTAGCCGATAAACTTTTCCGAATTGGCAATTTTTTAATAGCTATCGCCAACTCGTCAGGTAATGATAAAGTGAGTTGCATTTTATTTTTTCTGTCATGGTTTTGTTAAGTTCGGTACGCATCGCCGTTACTAAAGAAAACATACCGTGTATATAAACAGAAATGTGCGCGAGGCATACCCTTGGCTAATTTTTTAACATGACTCGAAGGGTTTTCAATGCTTCTTCAAGTTTTAAATTCCCATTTTTCCACGCTACAAACCCGAAAGGTTAGTGCTGATCTGCACAGTACTTGGAACGCCATGTAATGGAAGTTTAATTTCTGAAAGACTATATCATTCAATATTTAAAGCAACCTTCAACGCATCATTTAACTCTGCAAGTTTAGTGATAGATAATTCAGCGATGTAATCAGTCAACATTGATTTAGGCAAACTCACCAGCTCATCACAATGAATACTACTTGAATGTTTTAAGCCATCGTCAATGTCAAGCTGAACTTGCGTAGAAAAGCCATGATATTTGCTATAAATCGGCGCACAAATAACCGTTGAAAACTGCGAAGCTATCAGTATGTTGCGGCTTACAACCACAAAAACCCTTGACCGCTTAGGGTCACGGGACGATGGGTGTGCTACCCGATATAGATCACCTCTATTCATCGAATACCTGATAGCTCAGCACGTCTTCGGCTTCTCGATTTAATTCTTCAGCGTATTGATTTATTTGCTCTAATTCACTACTCGTATTTTTGTGTGTCGCAAAAAAACAACGTAATGCCTCGGCAATAAGATTAGATCGACTTTCTGGCTGAGGCGCACGGCGCTCCAACTCATTAAATAACTCATCGGGTAAAAAAACCTGTGCTTGAATAGTCATTTTAATCACCTAACAATAAGATTTAAGACTGCAACTTGGAAATATCTGCACAGGTTAGAAACTGTTCCGATAACATATTAAGCAAGGCCAAACGATTGGCGCGTAACTCAAGATCATCACACATCACCATCACGCTATCAAAAAACGTATCGACATCTTGCCGCAAGGAAGCCAAACGGGTTAACGTTGCCGCATAATCACGTCGGGCAAGCAGCGGACCAATAGCGATAGCAGCCAGCTTTGCGCTGTCCAGCAATTGCAATTCGGCAGGTTCAACCAACGCGCCTACCGTTACCTCTGCGGATGATTCTGATTTTTTAAGAATATTGCGTATGCGTTTATTGGCAGCCGCCAGACTGTCGGCTTCGGGTAGCTGTCTAAAGGCTTTAACAGCCGCCAAGCGTTGCATAAAATCTAACGGGTCAGACGGCTTTACGGTCATCACTGCGTCAAATTCATCCGCACTATAGCCTTTATCCAAACAATAACCTTTTAAACGGTCAAAAACAAAATCAATGACCGCGACTTGGGTACTTGCGACCTCAAAGGAATGCGTAAACAAGCCCAGTGAAAATTCAATTAATTCCCGAATATCAAGGGTTAAATTATTTTCAATTAGCGTGCGTAATGTGCCTAAAGCAGCCCGACGTAAGGCATACGGATCTTTATCGCCGGTCGGAATCATGCCGGCACTAAAAATACCGGTAAGCGTATCAATTTTTTCGGCAATTGCCAAAATCTGCCCGGTTTGGCTACTTGCGGTAGCACTGCCTGACTGCTTGGGGAAATACTGCTCTTCCAAGGCCCACGCCACTTCGGAGGGTTCGTTGTCTGCCAAGGCATAATAACGACCCATAAGACCTTGCAGATTGCCAAATTCACCGACCAGTTCAGTCATTAAATCAGTTTTGGCTAATAACGCGGCACGTTTTGCCAGCTCAACATTGGCATTGAAACGCAGGGCAATAAATTGGGCAAGCTTGCTGACTCGTTGCGATTTTTCGGCAACCGTACCCAGTTTTTCTTGGAACACAATGGTGGACAAGCTTTCAACCCGATCAGCCAGTGATTTTTTTCTATCCTGTTTCCAGAAAAATTCGGCATCCGCAAGTCGCGGCGTAACGACGCGCTCATTACCGTGCTGTATGGATTCAGGCCGGCTGCTTTCAATATTACTAAAGGTAATAAAATTAGCCAATAAACCACCCGCCGCATTTTTAACCGGAAAATATTTTTGGTTGGTTTGCATGGTGGTAATTAACACTTCTGCGGGCAAATCGAGAAAACGCGCATCAAAACACCCGGTAATGGGCACCGGCCATTCATTTAAAGCAGCAATCTCTTCCAGCAAATCGTCTTCTATGTAAGCGATGCCGTTGACCGCTGATGCAGCGGCTTGCGCGGCATGACGGATTAGCGTTTTTCTTTGTTCAAAATCAGCAATCACTTTACCTTGTGTGTACAAAACATCTTGATAGTCTTCAGGATTGCTAAGGGTTAGTTTTTGTGGCGCATGAAAACGATGCCCCTGCGTTGTCGCGCCGGTTTGTAGTCCTAAGATTTCCGTATTGATAACGGTATTACCGTAAAGCAATACCGCCCAATGAACGGGCCTTACAAATTCTGTATTAAAATTGCCCCAGCGCATACGTTTGGCTATGGGTAAGCCGGCAATACTTTGACGAATAATATCGGGAATTAAAGCTTCTGTTGCCTGTCCTTTAATCGCTTGGGTAAAGCTGAGCCATTCGCCTTTGTCCGTTTTCAAGCGTTCCAGATGCTCAAAGGTCGTACCACAACTGACTGCAAAACCCAAAGCCGCTTTGCTGGGTGTACCGTCTGCCGCAAAAGCCGCTTGTATCGCAGGCCCTCGTTTTTCAACGGTTTTATCCGGTTGTGCGGTCGACAGGTTTTCAATAAAAACGGCCAAGCGTCTGGGTGTTGCATAAGCTTTGCTGGCGGTAAACGTCAGTTCGGCGGCCTGCAAGCCCTGAACAATTCCGTCCAGCAAGGCATTACTTAATTTAAGTAACGTTTTTGGGGGAAGTTCTTCTGAACCTAATTCAAAAAGTAAATGTTTGCCTGTTGTCATTTTATGCTCCTTGCTCTGTCAACATCGGAAATCCCAGTGATTCGCGGCGAGCATAATAGGCTTCGGCGACGGCTCTGGATAAAGTACGGACTCTTAAAATATAACGTTGGCGCTCGGTAACCGAAATAGCATGACGCGCATCCAGCAAGTTAAAAGTATGCGAGGCTTTTAATACCATTTCATAAGCAGGCAATGGCAAATTGAGTTCAATCAACTTTTGGCATTCTTGCTCGTAGGTATTAAAACACTGAAACATAAAATCGACATTGGCATGGTCGAAATTATAAGACGACATTTCGACTTCATTTTGATGAAACACATCACCATAAGTGACCGTACCCAAAGGCCCCTTCGTCCACACCAAATCATAGACGCTTTTGACACCTTGCAAATACATGGCAATGCGCTCCAGACCGTAAGTAATTTCTCCGGTAACCGGCCTGCACTCCAAACCACCTATTTGCTGAAAATACGTAAACTGCGTCACTTCCATGCCGTTTAACCAGACTTCCCAACCCAGACCCCAAGCACCCAAAGTAGGTGATTCCCAGTTATCTTCGACAAAACGAATATCGTGTTCCAGTAAATCCAGTCCCAAATAACGCAATGAACCCAAATACAGCTCCTGAATATTATCGGGCGACGGCTTTAAAGCCACCTGAAACTGATAGTAATGTTGCAGGCGATTGGGATTTTCCCCAAAACGACCGTCAGTAGGACGGCGAGATGGCTGAACGTAAGCTGCGTTCCAGGGTTCAGGGCCTATAGCCCGTAAAAAAGTAGCCGGATGAAAAGTTCCCGCGCCGACTTCCTGATCTAAAGGTTGTAATAAAATACAACCCTGACTTGACCAATAAGCCTGTAAAGCCAGGATAAGTCCCTGAAAAGTTGATGAATCATTGTTTGTATTCGACACGGTCTCTAAACGCCAGGCAATAAAAAGTGGTTAATTATAGCTTAAAAATGTTTTTGTAGTATGGTTTGGAACCAGGCAGAGAGTTGATAGGTAAAGCGAGTTTAATATAAGCGTTAAGCGCTGATTGTTTTCTGCGATAATAAATAAAATACATCCCTGTGAAAGTCTTAACATTATTGTGCTGTATTTATTTACAATGGAATCAGGATTGAAAGGCTGAAATTATGAATAAAAATACAGTTCCCAGAATTGCAGGCTATAAGCAACTGAAAAAATTGCGAACCGCCTTAGCGATTTCTCAAGGTGTAAAATTATTATCGACCCTACAGCAAGAGGCGGAAGGCACCGTCTCGCATGACCAAACCAAGCGAGTTACTTATCTGACGGAACTCTTTTCGCGCATTCACCGGGAAATATTTCAAGATTGGAAAGAACAACCCACTGTTTGCCATCGTCCCGGCACCATGCCTGACGCTGATAAAAGAAAAGAGTTTCGTGAAACCATAGAACGCCTGGTTTTAGAGGACGGCAGCAATAAAGAGACGGCCATTTTTGATAATAATGGCTTCGTTATCAAAAATGAAGATATTGCTGAAAGGCTGGCCAGTTTTTATCAAAAAATGCGCAGTGTCAGACCCTTTACTTACGGAAACAGACTCACTCTTGATTTTTTCTTAACGATGCTGGGTAAATTACCGGCCATCAAAAGTGTTTATGAACAGGGCATTGATTTCAGACGAATTGAAGCCTACGATGCGGCCGCCTTACATAATCCCGACAGTACCTTTAGAGAAATAACCCGCGCCTTTGAACACGCCATTGATCCAACCCGCTGTAAAAGCTTGCAAAACAAAGCCAATGCTTATGGAAAATGGCCGGAAAACAAGAAATTTATATCAGGCATCCCTTTTTTATCGCACAAAACAGCAGCGGGTATAGAATGCCTGGTTGCAGTGAACGGTGGCTTGGTGCCGTTAGACAGCATTAAGCAAGAGCTATTTATAGCCGGTAAGCATTTAGCTGATTACCCGCTCTGCGCCGCTGAAAACATGATTGGTTTTTTGCCTGGAACCGAAGCAGTACGGTACCCTGGAAGCTACGAGATTGACGGAATTAGTATAGCCGAAGATGGCGCTGCACCGCTCTTTTGTCTTGATATTAACATGTTGACGGGGTTGCGTTCACCCAGTCATACAGAGCTAATGGAACTTTTGAAGCGATGTGAAGGTGATAAAACCCCAGTATTAAATCTGGCGAACAACGAGGCGCTTAAGAACAAATTACTGAGTGCAGCCGATGGCGATATAAGACTGGAACGTACGGTTGAAATAGCCTACGAGCGGCTGAGTAAAATTATAAAAAAACTGGATGAAGCTAAAGATAAGCTCTTTGAAGGCAAAGTTCCTGATAAAAACCCTACGTTATTTATGTCCATGGGTGGCGCAGGATCTGGAAAAACAGCGGTTGAAGAAATTGCACAAACACAGTGCCGCGATAATTTTGTCATTGCCTCCCTGGACGAATTTCGTAAAAAAAGTGATCTGTACCAAGTTCTCACCGCTGCCAGCCACCACAGTGATGACTATGTTTATGTAGAACCTTTTGCCAACAGACTGCGTGATTCGGTTGCCGATCATGCCAAGAAAAATCATATCAATATTCTCTATGATGGCACCGGCATCCCCTATCAACCGCGATATTCCACTATCGTCAATCAATTCAAGGCACACGGTTTTAATACCCAAATAACGGCAGTAGATGCTTTTATTGTTAAACCTGAAGGGCGTGAAAATGAATTAATAAGAGCCAGCGTTATCACCAGTGTAAAAGAACGCTTTGAAACAACCGGCCGTGCCTTACCTTGGGTGGTGACGGTAGATAAACATATTCGTGCGCCCCGCTCATTCTTGAATGCCTTGGAACATGAAACCTTGGACAAAATATCACTGTTTGCCAATGATGGCGAAAAAGATCGTCATTATCTCGTTGCCGAAAGCTTTTCTTTTTCCGACCAAGAAGTTCATGCCCTCCAAAAGCAACAGTTATCCGGTACCTTAATGACCTACCTGACAGCACTCATCAGGCATCGTGAAGACTCTATTTTAAAAAAATTAGCCCAAGGTGATAACGATTTGCTTGATGCCTTGATTAACAGAAATACAGCGTTTACCGAAAATAACGTGGCTTTTCAAATTTACCCCAGTAAAAACGGCAACCGTGTACTACTGATTTATAATGCTCGTCGTATGGTCGACTTTGTCGAAAAAAGACAATTAAATCCCAATGCTTCGGGCGAGGAAGGCTTGTTACATAAACCTGAGTCGCTTGCCTTTCATATTGATCCTTATACCAAAGACCCTTGGTTAACCCGACTTCAGAATTAATTTAATTTTTTCGTAAAAACGCTTCAATTTTTAACAGCGACCTAATAGCTGAACTATAATCACATAAGCCACTGGGGTGCCGGTTAACCATCTACTTCAAAAATGAAAAGTTAAACAAACCACATTGGGGCATGGTTTTTCCTAATAAAGCATCCCGTACTTTGTCTTTTAGCGGCCCTTTAAAACAGACGTCGAATGGTGCGGGAAATAAGCCTTGATCGTCTTGGGCTTGAGGCGTTTTTGATAATTCTGCTTAAAATCTGCTTCGGATAATGATGTCATTGCTTTGTAATCTCATTATTTGGCGTTTATTAATCCACCTCTGATTGAGAGGTTTGAAGTTACATTTTAATAACTTGGTCGGTGGCGTGGATATTTCTCGGCGATAGCGGCTTCGTCCAACAACCGGATTAAATTTTCGAGCGAGTACGAGGAGGATCTTTGGATACATTTACAGCGATTGCTTGCCTATTTGGCATTGCCGCGATTCTTAGCTTCATTAATGATCGTTATCTACGTCTTCAGCACGACATTGGCCTGTTGTTGCTGGCCTGCCTGACCACCGCTATCCTCCGAGTATTGGAAGTCTTTATCCCTTCCGGAGCCATCGGTTTGCTGCACCAACTCACCCAGTCATTTAATCTAAATGACACGCTTCTTAAAGGTGTACTCTGCTTTTTACTTTTTCGAGGCAGTATGCGCGTCAGTTGGGTAGCGCTTCACGAGCAACGGTGGCTGGTTCTTTGGTTGGCATTTGCCGGCACTGCGATGGCGTGTATTCTTACTGGAGGATTGGTCTATGCGGGGCTTTCTCTTTTCGGCGTGGCGACAACACTGGCCCAATCACTCTTATTCGGGGCTTTGATTGCGGCTACTGACCCTGTGGCAGCGTTGGCGATCCTGTCCAAAATCGGCCTGCCCAAAAACCTGGAGACGGTGGTGGATGGCGAATCCCTGTTGAATGATGGCGTTGCGGTAGTTTTTTTTACTATTTTCGCGGGCTCGGCAATCAGTGGCAGCGGTGCCAGCCTGGCTGAGGCCGAGTCGATATTTGTGCGAGAAGTTTTGGGTGGCGTGATGATGGGGGTGTTCGGTTGGCTGGCCATCCATTTCATGATGCTACGCTCGACGACCTTCTGTACGGGTCTGCTCGTCTCGCTGGGAGCCGTTGCGTCCATGTATGCAGCAGCACAGCACCTTGATGTCTCCGGCCCTATCGCCACGGTGGTAGCAGGCTTACTCAGCGGCAATATTACCGGGCCGAGAATAAGCGAAAATACGCTCGCACCCTTACGTACATTCTGGTCGGGGCTGGACGAAGTATTGAACGCATTGCTGTTTGTCTTTGTCGGTTTCCACGTTGTTTTGATCAATCCGCTTCAAGGTGTCGTGATGGGCGTTCCCGCGCTCGTTGCGATTGTCGCCGTGTTGCTTGCCCGCGCACTGACTGTGTCCAGTATCATCGGGGGACTCAATGCAACAGGCGTAATCCGTGCCGATTGCTTCGGCTTGACTCAGCTACTGACTTGGGGCGGTCTTCGCGGCGGTTTGTCGCTGGCACTTGCGGTCTCGCTGCCTGATAGTTCCTGGAAGCCGCTGATCTTAAACATGACCTTCGCCGCCGTCATTTTCTCGGTCATTATCCAAGGCCTCACTATCCAGAAGATGTTCACCAAGGAGCGATTGGTCGGTTTATTGCGATGACATGCCCGTTGCCTTTCAAGATTCGCTTTTGTCCGGTGTTAATGGCCGACTGTCATAGACCACAGTCGACCATTTTCGCTCAGGTTAATCAATTATCGCTACGTTAGAAAAATCCTAAGGGATTGATGTCATAGCTAATGAGCATATTTTTGGTTTGTTGATAATGATCCAGCATCATTTTATGATTTTCACGCCCCACACCTGATTTCTTATAGCCTCCAAAGGCGGCATGCGCCGGATAATGGTGATAGCAATTTGTCCATACCCGACCCGCTTGAATGGCGCGTCCCATACGGTAGGCCCGATTCATGTCACGCGTCCAAAGACCGGCACCCAAACCAAACTGTGTGTCATTGGCAATCGCCAAGGCTTCAGCTTCATCTTTAAAGGTGGTTACCGATATAAAAGGACCAAAAATTTCTTCCTGAAAGATACGCATTTTATTGCCCCCTTTCATGATTGTCGGTTCAATATAGTAACCATCAGAAAAGCCACTTCCTAAAGAGGCAATTTCGCCGCCCATTAAAACTTCAGCGCCTTCATCCTTACCAATTTGTACATAATCCAGAATCTTGTCAAACTGTTGTTTGGAGGCTTGTGCGCCTACCATGGTTTCGGTATCCAACGGATTGCCGCGTTTAATCTGCTTGGCGCGTGCTATAACTTTAGCGATAAATTCATCATAGATAGATTCCTGTATCAACAGGCGCGACGGGCAACTACACACTTCGCCCTGATTAAAAAAGGCCAGTACCGCGCCTTCTACGCATTTGCTGACAAAGGCATCTTCTTGAGCCAAAACATCTTCAAAAAAAATATTGGGGGATTTGCCGCCTAACTCAACCGTGGAAGGAATGATGTTTTCTGCGGCGCATTTTAAAATATGCGCACCGACAGGCGTTGACCCGGTAAAGGCTATTTTTGCAATCCGGGTGCTGGTGGCTAAGGCCTGCCCCGCTTCTGCGCCATAGCCGTTGACAATATTTACAACACCTGCGGGTAATAAATCGCCAATCAATTCCATCATCACCAAAATTGAGGCAGGCGTTTGTTCAGCGGGCTTCATCACCACGCAGTTACCCGCTGCCAAGGCCGGAGCCAGTTTCCAGCAAGCCATCAGTAAAGGAAAGTTCCACGGAATAATTTGTCCAACCACACCGAGTGGCTCGTGAAAATGATAAGCCACGGTGTTTTCGTCAATTTCACCAATTGAGCCTTCTTGAGCGCGAATACAACCAGCAAAATAGCGAAAGTGATCGGCTGCCAGGGGAATATCTGCGGCTAACGTTTCCCGTATTGGTTTGCCATTATCCCAAGTTTCGGCAACCGCCAGCGTTTCAAGATTGGCTTCGATTCGGTCGGCAATTTTCAATAATATATTTGAGCGTGCGGTGACTGACGTTTTCCCCCACGCCTCTTTTGCCGCATGAGCGGCATCCAGTGCGAGCTCTATATCTTCCGCTGAAGAACGGGGAATGGCACAAAATACTTTACCGTTTACCGGGCTTAAATTATCAAAGTATTGGCCTTTAACCGGATCAACCCAATTACCGCCAATAAAATTGCCATAACGGGACTTAAAGTGAACTTTACTGTTGGGTTGATTGGGATCGATATACAGCATTTCTTGCTCCTGACTTGCGTGATTGAAGATGACTTGTTTTTATAGCGCATTAACAGCATCAAATAATGACCTATTGCTACAGGTTATCATGCGCGTGCAATCTTGTTCTTATTGATTATCAATTTTTAAAAAATAGCTAAGCGAGCGGCCGCAGTTTTCAAGTGCTGCAATTTATGTTTTAAGGCCGTTATAGTCCCTCTTATTTTCAAGCTTTCTCATTTCAACCGGCGAGACTCTTCCTTTCGACGATATCTTGTCGTAAACCTCGTCGAAAGCTTGCTTACAAAACGGCAGTTGTTCCCGAATCTTGTCATAATCAGAATGGTCGAACATGGTTCTGAAATCTTCCCTGCTCAGAGTCGTTTTTGCATACAGCGCCTGATAACCTTGATGATCCATCACGAATTTTTCGAGTAACGGCAAAGCAGAGGCATTATTAAAGTTTGCTTTGAGTGGTGTTCCATAGGCACCGATATCCACATACAATTCGTCTGTGGTGCCCTCTTTTTTACGACATGGATGCACGAAACCAAGATGCCTGTCGTTGTCAAAAATCGCCATGGGTGAAAGCCATAACGGGTATAGATTGAAATGGTCGTTGAAATATTGAATGGATTGTTTCAGGTACTGAATTGGCACAAGCATGTCCTGAACCACATGATATTTTTCTCTGAGCTTGCGCGTAGTTTCAGTTTCCGTGTACTTCAGCAGCTCAATTCGGGGAGGCAAAGCCCAGCCCAATAAGCCACGAAAAACAGGGTGATTGCCGAAGGGAATTATTTCTTCCATTGTCCAAAAGTAACTTCGGGTGTGCCGGTGATAATAATGTCTTAGCGGAATATACTCGATACCGGCCTGACCGTTTTTCAGGTATGTCTCTACATGCTTGTAAAACCAGGGTTTATACCATCGACCGAGGGCATTAAAAGATCCGTCGGTGCCAATACTGTTGGTAAAATTACCCCGCATGATTACCGCGCTATCCCGACTATAAACCAATCCTTCAACAAAATCGTTTTCTCCGGTTAAGCGGGATGCCTCCTCGAAAACGTCAACGATGTTATCAAGGCTATAGACAGGTTGGTAGTGAATCCGGATAAATTTTTTTGCAGGGATGATGTTCAGCTCGGCAGCGACCAGAAAACCCAAGGTACCATGACTCCAAGGTATCAGGTAATATAAATCCGAATTTTCCAATGGACTGCAATGGACACATTGCCCATCGGCAGTCACCAGATCAAATGATGCACAAATAAACTGGAATAATCCGTATTTGTGGCTGCTGGATTCTATCCCGAAGCCCATGATCAGGCCTCACACCGTCAAGTCGTCGAGTTCCGGTAAAACGGTCAGCGTCCAGCCTTTAGCTATCAGATTGCGGGAAATCTGTCCCATGGTCGCCAAGGGCTCAACCTTGACGGTTCCGCGTTGTTCAGAAATCTCCAGTATGTTGAACATGCCGACATCGATTTTGTGATGGGTGAGCTTGTATTTTGGTACTAATTCACTCATGGTTTTCCAGCCGGATCTTGCAGTACAGAGCTTTTCAGTGGCTCCGTTCTTTTTCCATTCCTCAATTTGTCGAATCAGTTTTTGAACTCTTTGCTCGTGTTTAACGGGAGCACTCATGAAGTTAAACACAATCAGATTTCGGATAGTTGTATAAGCACTATATGACGCCGAAACAGGCAGTAGAAAAAGGGTGGCGAACAGGCCACGATAATGAGTCAGAATGTGTTCAAATAAAGGATTGGTTTTTGACATTTACTGGTCTCCTTAACTTTTATCAAAGCACTTAAGACAATAACCGGACGGATGAATAGCGGATGGGTAGAGGCGATAGCCGAAACCCATCATAATTAATTCCTTATGCGATGGGTTTCGCGCTGCTCTACCCATCTACGCTTGTCTATCAACTTAAACCAAGGCAACTCGTAGGCTGGGGCGAGGCAACGAACCCCAATATTTTATGATTCGTATTGTTCGGATTCCGTGCATCATTCCAGCCTGCAGAACTGCAAATAATAGCTTCTTTTTATCAGCACGGTTCGTTACTTTACTTTACCCCACCCACGCGCTATTGATGTTTATTGCTTACACCGATAAATCCTTCAAGCACTTTGGAGCTTGGGAAACAGCTGATACAAAATACGATAAAATCATGACCGATTATCGACGATGCTATCGGGTGAAAGGCAAAAATGGTGGCGTTCTATTTTATTGATTTGCCGATAAAAGCGCGGCCTGTTCTTTAAGCATAAGTGCTGCATCATGCACGGCTTCTGACAGGGTCGGACGGGCATGTATGGTTCTTGCCAGGTCTTCGCTACTGGCCGAAAACTCCATTGCCAGCACGGCTTCAGCGATTAGTTCAGAGGCTTGGGTGCCGATGATGTGAACACCGAGTATTTTGTCATTTTCTGAGTGCGCTATGATTTTAATCATGCCTTCAGTTTTGCCCATTGCCAGTGCACGAATGGTTGAGGTTAACGGATAGATGCCGATTTTAACCGGTTCTCCGGTGGCCCGCAGTGCTTGTTCGGTTTGACCTACCCAGGCAATTTCAGGTTCGCTATAAACCACGCAAGGCAGGTTGTCGTAGTTAATCGGGTTATGGATGCCGGCAATCAGTTCGGCAACAAATACGCCTTCCTCGATGCCTTTGTGTGCCAACATCGGCCCCAGTAAAGTCAGGTCACCAATGGCATAAACGCCGGGCAGATTGGTGCGGCAATTATCGTCAACATGGATATAACCGTTGTCATCCAGTAATAAATCAGCTTCAGGTGCGGCCAAATCGCCGGTATTGGGTTTTCGACCACAAGCAACGATCAGTTTATCGACACGCAGACTGTGAGTGCCGTCTTGGTCTTGATACTCTACGGTTACTTTTTTATTACCCTTTTTTGCAGAAATAACACGGGCACC
>CAIUYS010000136.1 GCA_903903365.1 uncultured Methylococcaceae bacterium | reverse complement strand
CGGAATGACGGCTCTAAGATTTGTGTTAATATCCACTTATCACGGCAGACACTTAATATTAATCGATAAACACAAATCTTATCAGTAGCTTAAAACATCCAAGCCGTCATCCCGGCAGGGATTGCCGGGATCCAGTTGCCATGGATGGCAATATTAAATGATGCAAACTTATTAAGTACGATGCCGGTCGGGGTTTGCAACCCCGACCTAAACGTTTGAAAGCTCAAATAACTTTCAAAACGTAAGAAACTGGGTTATAAACCCCATCTCTCATCAGGGTTTAGCAGCAAATTATTTAAAAAACGGGAGTGCAATCGCTTCAGCTATTGCCTCTAAAAAAGCTAAAGCTTTTTTACTCCAGTTGAATACTTAACTTAACAGCATTGATGCACACACGCTTTGACGTTGAAATGGTGGGCAAAAAGCCTGCCCCCCCCCCGACCCTACAGAGCTACGAATGTTTAAACCGAGAAAACAAATGCACGCATTAAGAGAAATATCATGTATGCAATAGAGTTTGAAACCGATATTACTGGAAAATACATAGAACTAAAAGATTATGAACAGCTGCTTAATAAACACGCCAAGGTAATTATACTGGTCGATGAAGATAATCAATCAGAAAAGCCTGTTACGAAAGTGATGAAGCAATTGCAACAATTTAAGGAAATTATTAACCAGCGTGTTAATTTACCGAAAGTTGGTAAAGAAATTGATATTAACGCGCTATCCAATGAGATTAACAGTGATATTTTTTGATACCAATGTCTTGGACTATTTTGCAATTAACCAAGACACAAGAAAGCAAAGCGTAGCACAGGCAAGTATCCAGCAAGCGATTGAAAATAAAACACTCGTTATATCACCACTGGTAATGATTAATATACTATGCACCCTTTAAGTAAAACGCCGGATACTGACGAATATTACCAGCGCCTGATTCAACAGGGTGAGAGTGCTCGGGTGGAATTTAAAACCAGCTTTCAGAAAGAACTTATTGAAACATTGGTTGCTTTCGCCAATTCTAAAGGTGGCTTGGTATTAGTCGGGGTCAGCGATGCCGGTCAAATCACGGGCGTTGATATTAAAGCGGAAACACTGCAAGGTTGGGTTAATCAATGCAAGCAGAATACAACTCCCAGTGTTATTCCCGATATTGAAGTTATCGTGCTTGGCGGTAAAACAGTGGCAGTGATCAGTGTAGATGAATATCCCGTTAAGCCGGTGGCGTGCAAAGGTCGGTATTTTAAGCGTATCGGCAATGCCAACCATCAAATGTCGCCCACAGAAATCTCTGATGCCCACATTAAGCTGATCAACTCAAGCTGGGATTACCATCCTGACCCTGTACATGGACTCGACAGTATTTCTCAGACTAAGGTACAAGCCTTTGCTGATGCGCTTTCGCTTAAAGCCTCTTTTAAGGCGGTGATGGAAAAATTTGAGCTTATCAAGGATGATCGTCCCACTTTTGGTTGTCATTTATTATTTTCAAAAAATGATGTGTTGCTTAGTACTATCGAAGCCGGTCGGTTTGCAACGCAAACTGTCATCAAGGACAGTATAACCAGCAAAGATTCATTGATCGAACAAGTTACGCGGATTATGGATTTTATCCGCAAGCACACAAACAAAGCCTATATCATTACCGGCAATCCAAAGAGAGAAGAGCGTTGGGATTACCCCATGGATGCCATTCGCGAAATCATCATTAATATGATTGTCCATCGTGACTATCGCAGCGCCAATGACTCAACCATTAAGATATTTGACGAACGCATTGAGTTTTTTAACCCCGACGCCCTGCTTGAAGACTTGACCGTTGAAAAGATTAAATCGGGCAACTACAAATCCCATCTACGCAACAAACCGATCGCTTCCATTTTTAAAGAACTTGATCTGATAGAGAAGTATGGCAGTGGCGTGCGCCGGGCAATTGAAACCTTTATCGCGTATGGTTTGCCTGAACCGGAGTACGAAGCAACGCAGGGTGGAATGGCCGTAACGGTTTTTAAAAAACCGCTCAATAATAGTCAAGATAGTCTTATTGAACCAAATGGCGGTGTAAGTGGCGGTGTAAGTGGCGGTGTAACCGACCTACTACTTTATATACAATTACACCCCGGTCAACGAGCCCGTGATATTGCTAAAGGACTTAATTTACCCCTACGGACCATTGAACGCTGGCTTAAGAAACTTAAAGATGCTAAAACCATTGAGTTTCGTGGTGCGTCAAAAACGGGCGGCTACTTTTCGACGACTAAAATAGATATATCAAAATAATGAAAATAGCTATTCTCGATGCCGCCAGCCAAAAAACATCTGATTCCCACGCGCCGGCGCTGATCGTTATACACAAGTATCTCAAAGTACGTCATCCCGGCATGGACTGCCGAGATCCAGTTGCCATGGATGGCAATATTAAATGATGCAAACTTAGTAAGTGCGCATTGCACACCACAACAATGCCGGAGAAAGAAACCTAATAAGCTCCAACCAGAAAACAATAATAGCTTGTGATGCAAATAAAATTATTCGGTAGCAACGGCTTTTGGTGCGCGATGCGCACCCTACCCTACTTATGCCCCGCTAAGTTTTATTGATATTGCCACCAAGTCCTGGAGCCGTCATCCCGGCAGGGACTGCCGGGATCCAGTTTCCATGGATGGCAATTACAAAGCAAACAATTGATTAATCTATAGCTTCAGTTTTAATAAATACCGATGCCCATCGAGGTTTACAACCCCCACTTAACGCTAGCGCTAACCCGACAGGGCT
>CAIUYS010000135.1 GCA_903903365.1 uncultured Methylococcaceae bacterium | reverse complement strand
TATGGTCAGCACTTTGGAAATTGTCGTCTCGCCCGAAGACGATGCAGAAATTCGGCGCTTGAGTTTAATTAATAATGGGTTGCGTGCACGGGAAATTGAAATCACCTCCTACGCGGAGATTGTATTGGCCTCTTTTTCCAGTGATATAGCGCATCCCGCGTTTTCCAATCTGTTTGTTCATACCGACTATTTGCCTCATGTTTGCGGGTTGATTGCCCAGCGGCGACCGCGTTTGGCAACCGACCCGATCATCTGGGCTGCCCACATTCTGGGTGGTAATCCCGTTAATAACGGTCTTCAATATGAAACCGATCGGGTTCGCTTTGTTGGGCGTGGGCAATCGCTACGGGCACCGATTGCAGTGATGGATGGCCGTCCTTTGAGTAATACCGTCGGTGCCGTGCTTGATCCCATATTTAGTTTGCGCACACGGGTGACTATTGCAGCGGGTGCAACCGAACATATTACCTTGACCACACTGGTTGCGGCGTCACGGCAGGCGGTGGAGGATTTGGCTGATAAGTACCACAATCCGGCTACGTTTGACCGAGTATCTTCTTTGGCGTGGACTCATGCGCATGTGCAATTGCATCATCTGCGCACCAAGCCGGACGAGGCGCAACTGTTTCAGGATTTGGCCAACCGTTTGCTTTATGCTGATCCCTGGCTGAGGCCTTCCAGCAAATTGATACAGATGAGTACTCAGAATGTCACCGGGTTATGGCGGCATGGCATTTCGGGTGATCGCCCTATCTTATTGTTGCGGGTAACAGAACCTGAAGACCATACCCTTATTGAACAATTGCTGCGAGCCCACGAATATTGGCATATCAAGGGTCTT
This sequence comes from uncultured Methylococcaceae bacterium, assembly GCA_903903365.1. Lineage (GTDB taxonomy): Bacteria > Pseudomonadota > Gammaproteobacteria > Methylococcales > Methylomonadaceae > Methylobacter_C. The sequence goes on along the minus strand of CAIUYS010000135.1, from coordinate 2,545 downwards.
GCTGTTGATCTGGTTATCCTGAACGAAGAAGCGTTGTCGTACGTTAAGGATTTACAGGCTTTATTGGAGGCCATGGTGCGTGACAATCAGGCGCTTTCGGCGCATCGGGATTATGAAGATCATGGGGGTGTTTTTCTTATCCGTGCCGATCAGCTTTCGACAGAAGACAGGCAATTGCTACAAACGGTCGCACGCGCCGTGCTGGTCAGCAATCGAGGCACGTTGGCAGAGCAACTGTTGAGGCATCCGCGACCGGCGGCCGCTTTTGTTGCGCCTAAAGCGTTGCTCAAGCCGGAAGACGGTTCGCCCTGGTTGGTGCTACCCAAGCTTGAGTTTTTTAACGGACTGGGTGGGTTTGGCAAGGACGGACGCGAATATGTGATTGTGTTGGATAATAATCAGTGGACACCTGCGCCTTGGATTAATGTGATTGCCAATGCTGAATTTGGTTTTATGGTTTCGGAGTCAGGGTCTGGTTGTACCTGGAGTGGCAACAGTCATGAAAATCAATTAACACCCTGGTCGAACGATCCGGTCTGTGATCCTTCCGGGGAAGTGATTTATTTACGCGATGATGAGACTAACGACTTGTGGACGCCTACCGCACTGCCGATTCGGGTAGAAAATGCCGGTTATGTGATTTATCACGGGCAGGGCTATAGTCGTTTTGAGCACATGTCGCATGGCATTCATAGCGAACTTTTGCAATTTGTCAGCCCGGATGATCCGGTCAAAATTTCATCGTTGACGTTGAAAAATGTCTCCGGTCGAACCCGCAGGCTCACGGTCACAGCCTACATTGAGTGGGTGCTGGGTGCCTCGCGCACGGTGACGGCACCGCATATTATCACCGAATTGGATACGCAGACAGGCGCTTTGTTTGCTTACAATCCGTGGGATGTGGAGTTTGGTCAGCGTGTCGCTTTCGCTGATTTTTCTGGCAGGCAAACCGGGTGGACAGGTAATCGGGCTGAATTTATCGGTCGTAACGGCAGTCTGGATGCGCCGGCCGCCTTGATGGGTAGCAAGCCACTGAAAAATCGCGTCGGTGCGGGGCTTGATCCTTGCGCGGCATTGTCAACGGTGATTGAGCTTGATCCCGATGGAAGCATCAAGATTGTCTTTCTGTTGGGGCAGGGTAATGACCATGAACATGCCCGCGAGTTGGTCAAGCGCTATCGGGCAACTGAAGTAGCCACCACGTTTGCCAAAGTGATGCAGTCGTGGGAGCAGGTTCTCACCAAGGTTCAGGTGCAAACGCCGGATCGGGAGCTTGATCTTATGTTAAATCGTTGGCTGCTGTATCAAACGCTCAGTTGCCGGTTGTGGGCGCGCGCCGGCTTTTATCAGGTGGGTGGTGCCTTTGGTTTTCGGGATCAATTACAGGACAGCATGGCGTTGGCAGTCACCCGCCCTGACTTGACCCGCGCCCATCTCCTTCGCACGGCGGCGCATCAGTTTGCCGAGGGTGACGTGCAGCATTGGTGGCATCCGCCTTCCGGGCGTGGCGTGCGCACTCGTTTTTCTGATGACCGTATCTGGTTGCCTTACGCGGTATTACATTATATTAAAGTGAGCGGCGATACGGCGGTACTTGAAGAGCTGTTGCCTTTTCTGGAAGGCGATGCGCTTGCGCCGGAACAGGATGACGCTTATTTTGAGCCGACTCAAGCACTGCAACACGATACGCTTTTTGAGCACTGTGCGCGTGCGTTGGATGTGAGCCTGAAAACGGGGGCGCATGGTCTGCCTCTGATGGGGTGTGGCGATTGGAATGACGGTATGAATCGGGTGGGTTACCAGGGCAGGGGAGAGAGTATTTGGCTGGCGTGGTTTCTGCTTGCCACACTCCCCGAATTTGCAGTGTTGGCGGAGTTGCGGGGAGAAACCGCGCGAGCCTTGCGTTGGCGTGAACAGGTCAAGCAATTAAAGGTTGCGGTAGAAGCGGAAGGCTGGGACGGGGCATGGTATCGCCGTGCCTATTTCGATGACGGCAGTGCTTTGGGTTCTGCTGCCAACGCCGAATGCCGTATTGATTCGATTGCCCAGAGTTGGGCGGTCATTTCCGGTGCAGCAGACCCTGAACGGGCGCAGCAGGCGATGAATTCGGTACGGGAATATCTGGTTCGCTACGGTGATTTGGTGTTGCTGTTTACCCCGCCTTTTAACAAGACCGAACGTGATCCGGGTTATATCAAAAGCTACCCGCCCGGTGTTCGTGAGAATGGGGGGCAATATACGCATGCGGCGATCTGGTCGGTTATTGCCTTCGCTTTGCTGGGTGAAGGTGATCAAGCAATGGAACTGTTACGTATGCTGAATCCGATTCATCGCACGGGCACCCGCACCGGTGTTTATGCCTACAAGGTTGAGCCGTATGTATTGGCAGCGGATATCTATGCCGAACCGCCGCATTTAAGGCGGGGTGGTTGGACTTGGTACACAGGAGCTTCCGGCTGGTTTTATCGTGCCGGAGTGGAATGGATACTGGGCTTACAGATTTGCGCTGATAAAATGGTTATTGATCCGTGTATTCCCAAAACAT
>CAIUYS010000134.1 GCA_903903365.1 uncultured Methylococcaceae bacterium | reverse complement strand
TGGCCGATAATAGGGCAGTAAACGTTTCTATTAGCGGATAGCGTATAGAAATAGGCTTGTTGCAACTGGCACAGCGCCCCTTTAAAAACAGATAACTAATAACCGGTATATTTTGATAAGCCTTGATAGGCGTCTTGCAATGCGGACAGCGGGATAAAGGCAAAGACAGATTGAACGGTTCTTCCCGGGGTTCTGTTTCAGTGACGTCGATTTGCAAATATTCAGTGCATTCCTTGCGCCAGTTTTGTTGCATCATGATCGGTAACCGATAAATAACCACATTAAGAAAGCTGCCCACCATTAAACCAATAAGCCCCACCAGTGTCGTCAATAAATAAGGGTTTGTTAATAAAATATCCAACTGTTGTATCATTTTTGTAGTGTGGGTGTTGTGATTGGCGGCTTGATCATCGCTATTTTACAGGTTTAGCTAACTGCCGCACCCATTTTAAAAATAGGTAAATACATGGCGACGACCAGGCCTCCAATTAAAATACCTAAAATAACCATAATAATCGGCTCCATCAAGCTGCTTAAATTATCGACCAGGTTATCAACTTCTTCCTCGAAAAAATCAGCCACTTTAGCGAGCATTGCATCCATTGATCCGGACTCTTCACCGATAGCAATCATCTGTTGCACCATGTGTGGAAAAAGATTGGTTTGCAGCATGGCAACCTGCAAACGTTGACCGGTTGCCACTTCTTCGCGCATTTTTAAAACGGCTTCCGCGTAAATGATGTTACCGCAAGCGCCGGCTACCGATTGTAACGCATCGACCAAAGGCACGCCTGCCGCAGACATGGTGGATAAGGTTCTGGCAAAACGGGCAATCGCTGATTTGTTGATAATCATACCGACTACCGGTATTTTTAGTAAGGTTTTATCCAGAAAATGATTAAACGGTCGCGAACGTTTTTTGAAATAGCTAAAGACATAAATAACAATAATTACGATGGCAATGACAACCCACCACCATTCTTTCATCCATTGAGACATAGTGACCACCATGCGGGTAAACGCTGGTAAATCAGCACCAAAGCTCTTAAACATGTCTTCAAACACCGGTACGACAAACAACAGCAGAATAGCGGTAACAATAAAAGCGACTACAATCACAGCAATCGGGTAACCCAGTGCCTTTTTGATTTTTTTCTTCATGGACTCGGTTTTTTCTTTGTAAGTCGCAATCTTATCCAACAAGGTTTCCAATACCCCGGCTTGTTCACCTGCGTCCACTAAATTACAGAATAACTCATCAAAATACAGGGGCTTTTTTTTCAGTGCCTCCGCCAAGGTGTCACCTCCTTCAATATCCGCTTTTACGCTCAAGAGCATATCTTGCATGCTGGGGTTCTCATGGCCTTTGCCGACAATATCAAAGGATTGTACCAGCGGTATACCGGCCGCCAACATGGTGGCTAATTGCCTGGCGAAAATAGCTATATCGGCGGGGGTGATGGCTTTTAATCGGGGACTAAACAGCGGCTTTGATTTTTTCTTGATTTTAGTGACGCGATAACCTTGTCGTCTTAGCTCGGTTTTTGCTATCAGTTCATTTTTAGCGGTGACAACCCCGTTGGTTTTTTTTCTGTCTTTACCTATGCCTTCCCAGATAAAATCAAGTGGTTCATTTTGGTCTGCCATGATTACTCCTTGGTTACCCGATCAATTTCTTCAAGACTGGTGATACCCATTCGCACTTTATTTAAGCCCGAAGCGCGTAAGTCATTAATACCTTCTGACTTGGCCAGCTCAGCCAACTGCATAGCATTGCCCCCTTCCAGAATAAGTGCACGCATATTTTCGCTCAGGGTCATTACCTGATAAATGCCGACCCGACCTTTATAACCAGCGGTGCAGTGTTCACAACCGACGGGACTAAATACCCTAAGCGTTTTTAAATCCTCTTCGGTAAAACCGGCAGAGATAAAGATGTGGTCAGGAAAATCAGCCGGGATTTTGCAGTGCTCACATAAGCGTCGCGCCAGACGTTGCGCCATAATCAAAATAACGGCCGAGACGATGTTGAATGGCTGAATACCCATTTGCATGAGCCGGTTTAACGTTTGTGGGGCATCGTTGGTATGCAGCGTTGATAAGACCAAGTGACCGGTTTGTGCGGCTTTAACGGCAATATCGGCAGTTTCCAAATCCCGAATCTCACCGACCATAATAATATCGGGATCTTGACGCAAGAAAGCCCGTAAGGCACCGGCAAACGTCAAACCCGCCTTAACGTTCATATTGACCTGATTGATACCTTCGACGGTAATTTCAACCGGATCTTCGGCTGTGCAAATGTTGCGTTCGATACTATTGAGCAAGTTTAAGCCGGTGTACAGCGTCACCGTTTTACCGCTACCCGTAGGACCGGTGACCAAAACCATGCCGTAAGGTTTGTTAATGGCATGCAGAAAAAGTTTTTCTTGTTCGGGTTCAAAGCCCAGTTTTTCGATACCAATCTGGGCGCTGGTGGGATCTAAAATACGCAGAACCACCTTTTCACCGAATAAGGTGGGGCAAGTATTGACCCGAAAATCAATCGCATGGTGCTTGGACAGTTTCATTTTTATCCGGCCATCCTGCGGTATCCGACGCTCTGCAATATCCATTTTTGCCATCACCTTAACCCGGGATATTATTCTGCTGGCGATGTTGGCAGGGGGACTGGCTACCTGATAGAGTATGCCGTCCGCCCTGAAACGAATGCGAAAGTTTTTTTCATAAGGTTCCATGTGTATATCGGAAGCCCCTTTTTTTATCGCATCCAACAGAATTTTATTTACAAATCTAACAATTGGCGCGTCATCAATATCGGTGTCGATATCGCCTTTAGAGACTTCTTCATCACCGCCAGTAATATCAAGATGCTCAAGGTCTTCATCAAGAAGATCGGTCATGGAAGTATCAACCGCTTCCAGTGCCGTTTCAATGGCCTTGATCAGCTTGTTTTCTTCAACCAGAATGGTTTCTGGATGCAGTCGACATTGAAATTTTATTTCATCCAGTGCCAGCAGATTGGTTGGATCGGATAGCGCAACAAATAATGTTTTACCCCGGACAAAAAGAGGCAGCGCACGGTGTTTACGGATCAGTTTTTCATTGATTAAACTTAATGGCAGGTTATGGAGATCAATGGCATCCAGATCAAAAAAAGGCGCGCCATATTCAACCGAGGCTTTGGTGGCAATCAATTTACTATCAACAAGGTTGTTTGCAACCAGGTAACTTAATAACGGGAGATTTTTTGTTTGTGCTTCCTGGTTATGAATTTTGGCTTCACTTTCAGTGAGCAAACCTTCCTGAATCAAGTACTTGATAAAACCACTAAATTGAAAATCTACTGGTGCGGTAGGCATGTGCTGATTACATGGGTTAGTAGTATAAAAATTAAGAGGTGATGTAAAAGCGGCTTTTAAAAAAGTTTATTATACTTTGGCTCGTAATACAACGAAGAATCAAGTGGGGTTAGTTAGCGCACTATAACCCGGCAACGCTTTAGTTACCTATTAGGCCTGCTTCAGAAGACCATTTTTGTATAATGATGCTTGCAACTGCTGTAACCAATACGTGATT
>CAIUYS010000133.1 GCA_903903365.1 uncultured Methylococcaceae bacterium | reverse complement strand
CGCGCCTTATCCTCCGGCGTGCAGAAAGCAGCCTTGTTCACTAAGAAGGGACGGGGGCGTTGGTAGTGTTTTTTTGCATCTTCAGTCGAATCCTTCGCGTCTTTCAGCGTTCGACGCAATAGCGTGTAAAGATGTGGTGTATCCTCTTCGTTAATGGGCGCATTCAATGCGCAGGAATAAGTGCATGCCGCGTTCGGGAACGTGAGGTCAGCATCCAAGATCGCCAGCGTCCAGGCCGGTGTATCGCGCCAAGCGAAACTTTTTTTGCTGTATCCCACATCAAGCGCGGAGCCTGTTGACCCTGCAATCGGTGGAGGCGGAAGCAGCGCTAGACTGTTCGGAAGTTCGCTGGATTGCAAATACCCCGCCACCTGACTGGTGCTAAGCTCGGCGGGCAGGGCCGCAGTCTCGTCCCGCGCGGCATTGCTGACGCAACTATTATGGTCGCAGTAAATATCAAGGCGGGCAAAAGTCGGAAAAATTCTCTATTAAAAAAGCTCATCATGCTGTGGTTTCCTCGTGATTTTTCAACTTAACATTATGACCAGCAATTCCGATGCTAAGTGTAACGGCTTGTATTTGAAAACAGTCGTGCTCGCATTTAGCGCCTTTTCTGATTAAGTCCGACAATAGTTTTCGTACGTTATTTGAGGGAGTCATGGGCAGGTCAGATATTTTACGGCGATCTCTCAGCTTAACGGAAGACACTTGTTTTCCGTTACTTCAAAGATCGGTTCATATTGCCTCCCCCGGTGTTGCATGCTCTCCTTGTTGGTCGTAATTCGACCATTATAAATGGCTAACCAAAATAATTTTGTCCTTTTTCAAACTTAAATTTGTAACCAGTAAAGCAAGTAGTTCTGATCTTAGTGTAGCCTCATGCGAAGCCTGACTTTACCCATTTCCAAAACTCGTCCCATAACTGGGTGGAAGTAAGGCCCAAGTTTGCTATCCGTCCGCGCCACAGGTACAGTGGGTTAATGATTTTGATATAGAAAATGATGAACACCGTTCCTATCGTCAGTAGCACGGCCTTGAGGGCGTTTTTGGCCAATGCCGCTTGGGGACGTGCCAGTTCCAGAAAAGGAAGTAGTTTGAGCAGTTTCGGCGCAAGGCTGTTCAGTAACCACAAGCCAACGGCGAGCAGAACTGCGGTGACCGGGATAGAACTGGCCAGTAGTGCCAAAACTTGTGGCCAGAAGACATAAAGCGCTAGCACGATGGCTGCAAAAAAAGGAATCCACAGCCAAGGCATCAACAACAGCGTTTTGCCAAAGATGGATTGGGCTACTTTCAGTTGTTTCAGGTAATCAGGCTTTGCATCGCGTGCCCAGATGTCCATGGTCAGAAACTTCCAGTTTTCCTCAGGCGGCAGTGACTCGGGCTTTTTGATGTTCGCACAGAGGGAGTTTTCCATAAAGTAATCCAGTTCACCCTTGCTCATGCGATAGCCATCCAGCATCAATGAATAGGCTTCGACCTCGGTGAAGGCGTCCAAGTCGGTGCGCATCTTGGAGAGACTGTCCTGCACATCGGGGTGGATGCCGAAGTTTTGGCTGTTGGGCGGTATGATTTCATCGGGAGCTTGCTGGTTGTTTTGATCAACCCAGGCTATCCTGCGAACCCCCAAACCGTGGCGTAAATTCATGAAAGCGACATTATCGTTGCCTTGCGTGTCGAACAGATGCAGCAGGCTTTCGGTCCTGATCCGGCTTTGCAAGATGCTGCTGACGCGCAACAACACGGAAACCGGATCGACCCCCGGATTATTTAACGACTCCAATTGGCCACCTGCGTCACTGATCACGAAGCAGGTGCAGTCATTGCGCAACAGTCCTTCGATCCCTTGGTTATCATGCACGCCTCCGTCCACCAGTTGCGCCCGAATATCCTCGTTTTTCTCCTTGTCGCGATAGAGATTGCTGACTGCTAAGGGATCGAATAGCGCCGGCACACAGGCAGAGGCCGCCACGGCATGGCCGAGAGGGAATTGCTGCTGGTTGATCGGGGCGGCGATCATATCGGGATAGCTGCCTGCCCGCCGCAGCCGGATAGGTTGTTTGTCTATCCGTTCCCATGGTGGGGATGTGGGGGTTGGGGGTTCGCCCATGGTCTGGGCGGTGAACTCCCAGTTGCGGCCAGTGTTCAGAGTGGTGGTGTTGAGGACAAGGATGGGGACTTTTGCTTGCCGATCTTGATTGTCGCGGTTTGGATAGAAGTCAGGCTGGCCGGGAGGATATATTTTCAACTCCTGCATCTGCACAGGGTTACTGACATTCCCCAGCACCGTCTGGTATATCCACCTGTTGTATAATTCAGCGATGCGGTCGCTGCGGGAGTAATTTAGGAAAATCATCCTAAAATTGGCCGAGAAACTGGCGAAGGTGGACATGCGAATGTTCTTGTTCGTCGCCTTCAAGAAATCCGTTTGAATGGTTTTAACAATATCCACATAGTCTTGGTTGGTGATGTCGCTGTCTGGTTTGGCTTCCAGTAGTTTTTTAACATGCAGGTAATATAGCGCCCCGATGATGGAGCCACCTGATACCGTGGATATAACCTCTACGTGGCGCAACAGTCCCTGCTCAGCCATCTGCGCCAATACGCCAATGTGGTAGAAGGAGGCACGGAAGCCGCCGCCGGAAAGACCGAGTCCGAGTCTTTGGGATTTGGTTGGAAGTGGCATAGGATTCCCTGCTTATTATGATTGAATGGGGGCGTAAAGATTCACCCTACTTAAGTCAGTGTTCCATATTTTAATTACCGTTTCAATACGTATAAATACCAATATGCACTAACAAAAAAAATAAGTGGTTTTAGCAAAAAGAAAAATAGACATGTACTGACAATAGACGATTTTTCATGTGGGTTGGAAATGTAAGGTATGTAAAAATTTACCCGGCATAAAAGGGACTGTTTTACCTGCTTGCCAAAACGTTTGTTGATCCCGATAATGTCTTGAAAAAGGATGGCCCGATTGACCGCCAGGCATTTCCAGTTTGCCATTTTCGGGATGGGCGGGAGCCAGTACCAATCTTTCGCTGGCACCGTGTGCTGTTGACATGACTCTGACACAAACACTCGCGCATCCCGAACTTTCAAAGTCGCCTATATCCAAAAATGCGCCAAGAACCGGCAGACTCTTGCTAAAAGGATGCTGTTGCGCAATCCGGTTGACTGTTCCCCAATTCAGTTGGGCAAGCTCAATATCGGGATAATCGCTTTGCAAGTCTTTTGCCGCCGAATTCAAGGTGTCCAAAATGAATGCCCGCCAGTCATCGTTATACTGAGCAGGAATGATGCCTTTCGGACGTTGCGTCAATAGTTCTCGTAACGGGGTTTCCATCTCGCGCCAGGCATAACTGAAATTGGGGTCGTATTGCTGACAGCGAGCGACCACTTTGGCAAATAGGGCTTCCGCTAATTTTGTTCGAAAAGCTATTAAGAGCGCGGCTCCCTTGCTGTCGGCACTCATGAAACCATCCCAGGCAAGCAGCGTTTGCTCGCTCTGATTTACTTTGCCTTCGTTGCGTTTAATCGCGTTTAACTCCTGCAAAGCCAAGTGCTGATAAAACTCATAAAATTCACTCCGTGTATCGAGTTGCATAGCCAGCATAGCCTGTTCAGTGATGTCGTTCGACCCTTGTAGCAATTCGGTGATGCGATGAGCGCGGTAGCCTAACGCCCAGTTGTGGGCAATGACATAAGGATAATCACGGCCCAGTGTGCGGTTATTAGCGGTGACGATAAAACCTTCGGGAGGATCGTATAAACGTGGTAATTGCTCGGGTGGAATAAAACCATCCCAAGCCGTCGAAGCCGCTGCCCAAGACCTGCTAGCCATACCGTCAAAGCCTTTGCGTTTGGGAAAACGGCCCATATAAGTCCAGCCGATATGACCAGCGCGATCAGCGAAAACAACATTTTGCGGTGGGCCACCCGCCTGATTAATGACGGTGATGGCTTCTTTGACAGACGTCACTTTATCCATATCGAGCAAGCCGAGATCGACAGCCGCTGTTTCCAGCGCTGTCCATTTTATTGCCACGGAATGGCCTAATAACGGGTTTGATGAGACCGGCCCCCAAACGGTAGAGCGTAATTCTATGGGTATGTCAGCCCCGTCTTTGACCTTGATAAGGGTTGTGTTTTTGGTAAAACTGCGCCAGCCTTGTGGGGTCAAGTATTCTTGAGCGTTGTCTGGATTAATGTCGAGAGTAATCAAATCCAGTAAATCACCGGTAACATTGGTAAACCCCCAGGCGACATTATTGTTGCCGCACACAATCAGCATCGGCAACCCTGGCAAGGTGACCCCATTCAGAGTGTGCCCGGCGTATTGTAACTCGGCGCGGTACCAAATATTCGGCGCATTCAAGCTCAAATGCATATCGTTGGCGACTATGACGCGACCATCCAGCGTCTTCTTGCCGGCCACCACCCAATTATTTGAACCGGCGATACTGCTATCAGCCTCAACAGAACCTTTGGCCAATTTGATGGGTTGCACATCAAGAGCGGCAAAGGCGCTAACGGGAACAGGCTGCGCCGGACGGTGCGAATCCGGCCCCCTAACAGTACGGTGGCATAAGCATCGGTATCCGGCGTCAAAAACGCCACCAACGGTTTCGGCAGCGCTTTTTCCATGACCGTCACCATGCGCTCGTCCTG
>CAIUYS010000132.1 GCA_903903365.1 uncultured Methylococcaceae bacterium | reverse complement strand
GGTACAATTAAGGTACAAGGTGCAAGGTGCAAGGTTATTTTTATTCATTAGCCTTTAGCCTTTAGCCTTTAGCCTTTAGCCTTTAGCCTTTAGCCTTTAGCCTTTAGCCTTTAGCCTTTAGCCTTTAGCCTTTAGCCTTTACCCTTTAGCCTTGCAACTTGCACCTTTACGCTTTAACCTTGCACCTTTACCCTTACATATTACCAAACATCTTTAAAACATGCCTGAGATACTGATCTACACAACCACTATTTGCCCTTACTGTGTGATGGCTAAACGCCTGCTCGATAAAAAAGGCGTCTCTTATACCGAGATTAACGTAGGCACCCAACCGGGTTTAAGAGAGGAAATGATGCGCAAAACCAAGCGCCGAACTGTACCTCAAATTTATATTGGTGACTTTCATGTTGGCGGCTTTGACGATTTATATGCGCTTGAGCAGCAAAAAAAACTGGATACTTTACTGGGCTTTGCTTAAATCAAGTACCCCCACAACCGTCAAAAATAAAGCCATTCCTAAAGCACAGTTTGTCACCGGCCTTAGCCAACATCAGATACACTGTTACCGGGGCGATAGGATCGAGGAGATTTCCCATTTGGCTGGTCGAGGGGATTTGGGGGACACCGAAAACCGATTGCGCATTAGTCCAATTGTAGCGCATTTGCATCCGCAGTTGATAGTCTAAAAAGGACGGGCTTTGCGTGAAAAAGACCGAGAACGCGCTTAACGCGGCATCTTCCATAGCTTATTTCTGGTTGTTGCCTGCTAAACGTGTTGCGCATCTGATTAACCAAATCTAAATCCATTTGTTTTGCATTGATAATGCTTTGTTCTGTAACGTTGAAAAATGCTTTATTTTCGCAGGGTTTTAAATTGGGAATTGCTGGTATCGAAGCCGGACTCGATGACTGCTTGCAAGAAGCGGTAGTAAAATTAACCGATATTATTTATTATTTGTAATCCTGATGAATCGCTGCCCTTGCTGCATGCACGCTTAACGGAGGCCGTTTTCTGTCCTCGTTGTCAAGTTGTTCTAAGCTGCGTTCTTGGCAGCTAACAAATGGCAAGGTATTGGTTAAGCAATGCCTTGCAGTATTGGGCGATAGGTGAATCGCAAATGGCTATTCTGGCATTAACCAAGTCTGTCAATCTAAAGAAAATGACAACCGCACTGGTTTTTCGTGATTTTATTATCCGCCGGCAATGTCAGAACGTGTTACGATTATTGACCAATAAAGATTATGCAAAAGCAAAAGAGGCGCTCTCACCGTTGCGTAATTTGAACCCTGACAATCAATTTATAAGTCAATTACACGGATTTACCCAGTATTTATTAACCAATACATCAGGTAAAATTATCCACCCAGCAACTAATGACAATTATAAATGAACACAAACCAGCCCGGTATCGCTTCACCTTGTATCAGCCAATGCTGCCTGAATGATGACAATATCTGCACGGGCTGTTTTCGTTCCATTAATGAAATCACCCTCTGGGCTCAAGTTGATGATAAAACACGTAGTCACTTTCTTGGCAATATTGAGAGTCGCCAAAAGGCATTGAGTAACTGAGCTTCTTTTGTTGAAAAAGCTCTGGGTGTGCATAATTAATCGAGGATATCTCAAATGAAACAATTACATAGAAAAGATTTATTCGGGTGGTCAGAGTTTAACAAGGAACGCAACCTGGATTTTCATAGTGTGCTTTGGGTACGTGACGGCGGTAATGTTTTAATAGATCCGCTACCCATGTCAGAACATGACCATAGCCATCTGCAGCGCTTGGGCGGGGTCAATTTTATTATTATTACCAATAGTGACCATTGCCGTGATGCCGAACATATTGCAAACAGTACCGGCGCCCCGATTTATGGCCCGTCAGGCGAAGAAGATACTTTCCCTGTTGTTTGTGAGCGCTGGCTTCATGATAATGAAGAAATTGTGCCCGGATTGATCGCTTATCAACTTGAAGGCTCTAAAACGCCTGGAGAACTCGCTTTGCTTTTGGAGCACACAACCCTGATAACCGGTGATTTAATTCGTTGCCAACTCGGGGGTGAATTATGTATGCTGCCGGAAACAAAACTCACTGATGTACACAAGGCGATTCATTCAATCAAGCGTATTGCCGACTTGCCCGGTATTAAAGCGGTTCTACCCGGTGATGGCTGGCCGTTGTTTAATCATGGCAGTGAAGCACTGCATCGTTTGGCAAGATCACTTTAACAGGCTATCAAAAACCCCTTAAAGCCTGTGTGAGAACACGGATGACACTGATTATACGGATTTCAACGGATTTTATTTTTAGTGGTAGGGTGCGCATCGCACACTTAAAAACGCTGCCATGGTTGTGGTGCGCAATGCGCACCCTACCAGCTTTTCATGAGATTAAGAAACTTCACTTATCCGTATATATCAGTCAACTCCGTGTTATCTGTGTGCTATTTTT
>CAIUYS010000131.1 GCA_903903365.1 uncultured Methylococcaceae bacterium | reverse complement strand
TCCAGCAAACCCATGACCAACGTAAACATCGGCAAACCAACCTCATCAAGCGACAGTCTGTGGCCTAAAAAATCCAGAAAAAAAGGCGGCGTAACGTGGGTCGATAATCCGGCATCCGCTTCGCAGGACAAAGGTCGCTCGGCTTCACAGCTATCTGAAGCCGCCTTATTTTTCCGGATTTTCGTTTGCGCCAACGCGTTACGAATAAGCTGCCCCGTAGTTATCTCATCAGAATAACCGACAATCAATTGGTCACCCACCCAAAAAGCAGGCACTCTCACCGTACCTAATCCATTATTTTTAGCCAGTTGGTGTAATTGTGCCAATGCGGCAGATTCCTCAACGACATCGTGACTGACTATCTTAAGAGCCGGTTGCTCACGTTTAAGTCTCTGTAAAAATAGCTCCGCTTTGGCACAATGCGGACAGCCATTACGAACGAAGACTTCAATATCATTTGCTGGTACCCCTGCTACACTGCTTTTATCCGGCAATAAAACAGCACTCTCTGTAAAAGCCATCGCGCTAAAAACAAAAGTTAAGAATACGATGACACCCGCAAGAAACTGCCTGACTATCATTTTCAATGAATACGCTCCTGATGTGTTCCTTTTATATTGCTATGGAAAAATATTGATTAAATCTGTATAACATTCAATAAAAATGATCTTAAATAAACAGGTAACGACTCAGTAGATATTGGTTTCGATCATAGAACACCGATAACACTGATTATAGAAGTTTTAACGGATTTCATTTTAGTCGGAAAAAGACCTTAAGTGTTTATAAGTAATCTACTGATAAAATTAAGAAAACTCCCTTATCCGTGTCTATCAGTCAAATCCGTGTTATCTGTGTTCTATTTTTTAACAGCAGATCAGTTACCAATAAATTTCACTTAACATGGGAGTATTCAATGAATCATAACGCTACAGAATCCGACTCTAACAATGTAAATCAGGGTGCCGAACATAAGTCCCTAAACGCCAGCCAAACGTCTAAAGGAGAGTTGGTCGTTAAGGGCGTTGCTACAGCGGTGGCGGCATCAGCCATTATACAATCCGGGAAAGGCATTATATCGACGCTGGCCAGACACCCTTTTGTTATGTTCGGCTTGGGTATTACAGCGGGTTATTTGACCCATAAATACCGTAAAGAAATTATTTCAATCACCAGCAAAACTACCGAACAAAGCAGGGATTTTGTGTTGCGTCAAAAAGAAAATATTAAAGAGCTGCTTGCAGAATCTCAAGACGATGCTGACAATCAAGACGTTTCAAAATAAATCCGGCTTGGGCAATGGGACTTTGCGAAGTAGCTGTTGTGCTCAGTTAGTCCCCATTACTAATTGGGCAGGTAAACCTTGATTCATGAACACGGTCTCGTAGCTGTTTACCCGGCTTGAAATGGAGTACATGTCTAGCTGATAAATTTAATGACTCTCCGGTTTTTGGGTTTCGTCCTGCACGGGCAGGATGAAAATGCAATGAGAAAGCCCCAAAACCTCTAATTTCAATTCTATCCTTAGCGATTAAAGCCTGACATAAATGTTCGATAATACAGTCAACCGACTGATCAACATCTTTTAGTGTTAAATGGGGTTGTTTTTTAGCCAAGGCATCAATAAGTTCTGACTTGATCATGCTGAAAAATCCTGTAATTATTGAGTATTTGTTAAATTCAATGAAAACTGACGAAAGAACCATAACGGCTATTTTTGAATGATATAGCTCCGTCATTCGCCTGATGATTTGTGCTTTTTATAAACAGAAAAATCCAGATTTTACTGTACCATTTATTGCGGCAAATGGTTATACGTCAAATGACCCGGTTTTTCAAAAGCTCCATTTATTGTAAATAAGGCGAAGCCTTGGTATTTGATATTCAAGTTTTTTAATGCTTGGGTTCGGGGAAATCAGCTGGCCGTTTTTACTGGCTCTGAATATTTTTTATCAAATCGGCATAGTAATCAACCATTTGCCGAAGAAACAAAATAACTGTATCAATTTCATGCTTAATGTCATGGATAAAATTATGCTGCTGAAAACTGTCTGCCACATAAAATGACAAGCCCATGTAAATGGTATTACAGCCCATTATAATCATAATAAGTGCTGCGGACTTTAACATTAAGCCTCTAAAGTGGGCGCTCATTTTTCCAAATGCCAGACTGACAAACAGCATGGTCGGCAGCGTACCCGCGCCAAAGGTCAACATTAACAAGCCGCCTTCCATCACGGTAGTGGCTGAGGTTGCTTTAACCGCCATGGCAAAGGTTAACGGGCAAGGCATTAAGCCGTTTAACAAGCCCGCAATGGTGGCACCCAGTAGCGGGCCTTTGGTTCTTGATTCTGCATAACCCCGACGTAATAAATTCATCGGTAATAATCTGACGGAGCCCTGAAAAGGAATCCAGCCTAAAATACCTAGCGCAAGAATAATAACGACTGCACCGATAAACATCTGCAAAATGCTTTGAACTTTGCCAAACACGCCACTGGAAACCAGAACAAAGCCGAGCGCTGCTGCCGCAAAACCGACCATCGTATAAACGAATATCCGGGCCAACTGATACATAAAATACGGCAAATAACGTTTTGAAGGCCCCGCGTTCATAAAGTAACCGGACACCAGAGCGCCACACATGCCCAGGCAATGTCCGCTGCCTAAAACACCGGCCATAAAAGCCAGCCCGTAATCAAAACCGCCCGCTACAACAGCCACCTGCTGCATGCCCATATCCATCGTTGAATGATCCATTTTTTAATCCTGTTTTTTACTTAACCGTAATGAATTAACAATAACCGAAACCGAACTTAAGGCCATTGCCGCAGACGCTATCATCGGGTTAAGCTTACCCATTGACGCAACCGGAATGGCAATAACGTTATAAGCAAACGCCCAGAATAAATTTTGCTTAATAATTCTGATAGTGTCGGTACTTAACTGAATAGCGCCGGTCACTTTAGTAATATCTCCCTGTACCAGCGTCATATCCGCAGACTCAATCGCTATATCAGTCCCTGTGCCAATGGCAAAACCGACATCGGCGGCAGCCAAGGCGGGTGCATCATTAATACCGTCACCAATCATGCCGACTTTTTTACCCTCTTTTTGAAACTGGTGAATAATGGCCATTTTTTGCTCAGGCCTGGCATTGGCGATAACCGTTTCAATACCGACAAGGGCGGCAATATAGTGAGCCGTTTTTTCAGTGTCACCGGTTACCATGAGTGTTTGTATACCCAGTTTTTTCAAATGCTGTATAGCCTGAATGGCCTGTGGTCTGGGTTTGTCAGCAATGCCGAAGACAGCCGCAGCCTTGCCGTTGATTGCCATAAATACCGGCGTTTTACCCTGCTCTGAAAAATCACTGGCAGCATTCAACAAGCCGTCAACCACGATCTCTTTATCCAACAGCCATGCCTTATTACCCAGCAACAGCGTTTTACCGTCTACTTCGGCTTCAATGCCCCGTCCGGTTTCACTGTAAAAATGCGTGCATTCCTGTAACGCTATCGCTTGTTCTTTAGCATAAGCCACTATCGCCTTACCCAAAAAATGTTCTGAATTGTTTTCTGCGGAAGCGGCCAAGCGGATGAGCTTTTCATCGCTTATTCGGGATAATTTAAGTAAATCCGTCACTTTAGGTTTGCCTTCCGTAATCGTACCGGTTTTATCAAAAACCACGACATTAAGCTTGGCTGCTGTTTCCAGACTTTCGCCATTGCGGATATAAATACCTTCACGAGCGGCCTGCCCCGCTCCCACCATAATCGCCGCTGGGGTTGCCAAGCCCAACGCACAAGGACAAGCAATCAATAATACGGTAATGGCATTGCCAAAAGCAAAACCAAAGGGCGCACCTACCATTAGCCAGCCTGCCATCGTTAAGCCTGACAGTACCATCACAGAGGGCACAAATACGGCGGAAATTTTATCCACCTGTTTTTGAATCGGTAATTTGGTTGCCTGTGCCTGATCGACCATGTGTACTATGCCGGCCAATACGGTATCCATACCGACTGCGGTAACGCGAACACGCAACGCACCGCTACCGTTAACACAACCGCCAATCACTTTATGGCCTACGTCTTTTATGACCGGCAGACTTTCTCCCGTCACCATGGCTTCATCAACGGTGGATACACCGTGAATAACGATACCGTCAGTCGGAATTTTCTCGCCGGGACGAACCAGCAATACATCGTCAAGCACACAATCATCAACGGCAATTATAATTTCTTGCCCGTCACGAATGACGGTCGCGGTTTGCGGTTGTAGATCAACCAGTTTGCGTATCGCTACACCGGCCTTGCCTTTAGCCCGCTCTTC
>CAIUYS010000130.1 GCA_903903365.1 uncultured Methylococcaceae bacterium | reverse complement strand
TGCCAATAAAGGCTGGTTTGGTGTTTGTATTGCGCCCATATTACTTGTACATTTTCTTTTGTGCGAAAAAAAACGCCAGGCAGGACACGCCACAGGTAATAAAGCGGTAACGCAACAATGCCCATCAGTATATAAAAGACAATGGTTTGCGTTTCGTGGAGTTCGGTGTGTAACAGGTGTTCGACGACATGATCCAGCAGGGATTCAAGCCACTCAAAGGAGATAAATACTACCTCAAAGAAGAGATGAATCAGCTCAATCAATAATCCTATCACCACATCGGGCATTGTTAGGAATATGACAATGCCGATCAGAACCAAGCCGAAAATTATCTTTTGATGAGTGGTTAAAATCATGTGTCATCCTGTCATTGATTTAAAAAGGGGCAAGGCTACTATGACTTGCCCCTGCGATTTTATTTTAAGCGTTGCGTCCACACCTTGGCATTTCTAAACATCCGCATCCAAGCGCCATACTCGCTCCAGTCATCAGGATACCATGAGTTTTGCAATGCTCTAAAGCATCGTTCAGGATGAGGCATCATAATGGTAAAGCGTCCATCGTTTGTCGTTAAACCGGTAATGCCCAGCGGTGAGCCATTGGGGTTGGCCGGAAAATCGGTAGTTACCGCACCGTAGTTATCAACATAGCACAAGGCAACGGCTTGTGCATCAAGTGCCGTCTGGGGATCGACACTAAATTCAGCCCGACCTTCACCGTGGGCAATGGCAACCGGCATTCTGGAGCCTTCCATGCCTGCCAATAAAATGGACGGTGATTTTTGCACTTCCACCATGGCGACCCTGGCTTCAAACTGTTCCGAGGTGTTGCGCATAAAGCGCGGCCAATGCTCTGCACCCGGAATGATTTCTTTTAAGCCCGACATCATCTGACAACCGTTACAAACACCCAAACCGAAGGTATCCGGACGTTGAAAAAATGCCGCAAATTCTTCTCTGGCGCGAGGATTGAAAAGAATGGATTTGGCCCAGCCACCACCCGCACCCAGCACATCACCATAAGAAAAACCACCGCAGGCAACCAGTCCGGTAAAATCTCGCAAACTTACCCGTCCATGAATAATATCCGTCATGTGGACATCAATACTGGTAAAACCGGCACGATCAAACGCCGCCGCCATTTCTACATGGCCGTTGACGCCTTGCTCACGCAAGATGGCCACTTTGGGTCTGGGTGCTGACAAGAAAGACGCGGTAACATCTTCATTAACCGCAAATGTTAAGGAGGCCGTTAAGCCTGGGTCATTGTCATCGGCGATCCGTTCAAACTGTTGTTTGGCGCAATCGGGGTTATCACGCAAGGCCTGCATCCGGTAACTGACTTCTGACCAGAGGGTTTGTAATTCGGCACGGCCGGCTGAATACACAACATCGCCTTCATAATGAATGGTTAATTGCGCTTCTTTTATTACCTTGCCTATCAGGAAAATGCAGTCTTTTAATCCCGATTGCTCTAATAAATCAATAGTTTCATCACAATCGCTGGCACGAACCTGCAATACAGCACCCAGTTCTTCATTAAACAAGGCGGACAAAACATTATCGCCCAAATTATTCAATGATAACGAAACGCCCAATCGGCCGGCAAACATCATTTCAGCGATGGTGGCCAATAAGCCTCCGTCAGAACGGTCATGATAGCTAAGTAATGTGCCTTTGCTATTAATTGTTTGAACTGAAGTAAACAAGCCTTTTAATAAAATTGAATCGTCTAAATCGGGACAGTCATTGCCCATTTGATTATAAACTTGTGCCAACACCGAACCGCCCAGACGATTTTTACCAGCGCCCAAATCAATTAGTATTAATACGCTGTCATCAATGTCTTGCAGCTGGGGTGTCAGGGTTTTACTGACATCGATAACGGGCGCAAACGCGGTGACCACCAAAGACAACGGCGAGGTCATTACTTTTTCATCGGCGTTATCTTTCCAGACGGTTTTCATGGATAACGAGTCTTTTCCTACCGGTATGGCAATACCCAGCTCGGGACATAAATCCATACCGACTGTCTTAACGGTGTCAAACAACGCGGCATCTTCACCTTGATAACCCGCTGCCGCCATCCAGTTGGCAGAAATTTTAATTTTATTGAGTGATTCTATACGGGCTGCCGCCAGATTGGTGATGGCCTCCCCTATCGCCATACGACCCGATGCAGGCGCATTAATCACCGCAATCGGTGAGCGTTC
>CAIUYS010000129.1 GCA_903903365.1 uncultured Methylococcaceae bacterium | reverse complement strand
CTTTAGAGCGCTGGGCAAAACTCCATTCCAGTATTTTTTGGGCATTGGATGAGGTACACACGATACCGTCATGCTTGCCGCAAAATGCTTTTAAATCGGCGGCTGAATTAATGTAAGTCACCGGCGTCACTTCGTTTTCTACATCAATAATCTCTGCCAATTCCTGCCAGCATTTTTGAACCTTTAACAGATTAGCCATATCCGCCATTGAACACCCGGCCGCCAAATCCGGCAAGATGGCTATTTGTTCCGGACGGGACAAAATATCAGCAACTTCTGCCATAAAATGCACGCCGCAAAATACGATATATTCGGCCTCCGATTGCGCTGCATCCCTGGAAAGTTTTAAAGAATCCCCGGTAAAATCGGCATGTTTAAACACTTCGTCGCGTTGATAATGGTGTCCGAGTATCACACAACGGCTACCCAGCTTGGCTTTGGCTGAAATAATGCGGGCATCGCATTCTTCATCATCGAGTAAGGCGTAATCTTGAATGGGGAAGCTTGTTGAAGTCATAATGTTATCAATGTCACCAGTGTTAAAAAATCGATTAGGTTGGGCAGCGCGTGTACCATAAATAAAAATGGCAAAACCATGCCCTATTGAAGCCCAAACAGGGCAACCCCAATGCCGTTAAGTTAAGCAACCAACTGGAGCAAAACCGCTTTAGCTGTTTTTACAGGCAATAGCTAAAGCGATTGCACTCCGGTTTTTTTAACAAATTACGCTTAACTTAACGGCATTGAGAGTTACCCGTTTAAAGCTTTTATGGTATCAGACGGGCAATAACCGAAGGTAATTTTTTGGGTGCTTTGATACGCAATTGCTTGTTAATATTCATGCGTCCAAAGACCACGACAATATCAGCGGTAGATACCTCAAACTCTTTGGCTAAAAAGCGAACCATGTGATCGGTCGCCTTACCGGCACGCGGTGCTTCGGTAACACTGATTTTGAGTTGATTACCCTTAACCTTGCCAATAACATCCTGTTTGGCACCGGGTGTACCCAGCACATTTAGTATCAGTATATCGTCATCCCACGCAAAAAAAGAGTTCATTTTTTTAGGATTGGTCGATATTTTTGTAGGTGTTTTGTCTTTACCCGCTTTTTTTTCCGCCATAATTCCAATTATATTTTTTGGATTTCCGCTTAACGAGAGAAAGTCGCGAAGGTTGGGTTAGCGATAGCGTAACCCAACATTTGTCGTTGCATTGTGTTGGGTTACGGCTATCGCCTAACCCAACCTACACACTTTTAATCCTGCTTAACTTTCTCTTTTCCAAAGGGTTTAATCAACCGAATCCCCAGCTCTTTCAATTGCTCATCCGTAACCACGGCTGGCGCACTGACCAACGGACACGCCGCTGACTGGGTTTTTGGGAAGGCAATCACATCACGAATAGAACTTGATCCGGTCATCAACATCACCAAACGATCCAAGCCAAATGCCAAACCACCGTGAGGCGGCGCACCGTATTTTAACGCATCCAAGAGGAAGCCGAATTTCTCTCTGGCTTCTTCTTCGCCAATGCCCAAAATTCCAAACACGGTTTGTTGCATGGACGTGCGGTTAATACGAATAGAACCACCGCCGACTTCAGTACCGTTTAACACCAAATCATAAGCGCGTGATAATGCCGCAGCCGGATTGGCCACCAAATCTTCGACCGAACAACTGGGCGCGGTAAATGGGTGATGAATGGCATTAAAGCGGCCACTTTTTTCGTCCCAGTCAAACATGGGGAAATCAACGACCCAAACCGGTTTCCATTCGCCCACCATCAACTTAAGATCCTGGCCCAATTTAACGCGCAATGCACCCATTGCTTCATTAACAATAGTGGCTTTGTCGGCACCAAAGAAAATTAAATCGCCGGTTTGTGCGCCGGTTTTAGCCAGGACACTGTCCCACACTTCTTTGGGAGCAAATTTTACGATAGGTGATTGCAAGCCCTCAAGGCCGGCAGCCAAATCATTAACCTTAATGTAGGCCAAACCTTTGGCGCCATAAATGCTGACAAATTTGGTTAATTCATCAATGTCTTTACGGCTTAAATCACTCGCGTTTGGCACACGCAGGGCAACCACGCGACCTTTTGGATCATTGGCGGGGGCTGAGAATACTTTAAAATCGACAGCTTTCATGTCGTCGGCAATATCAACCAGTTCCAGCGGAATACGCAAATCAGGGCGATCAACACCAAAGCGTGACACAGATTCCTGATAACTCATGCGTGGAAATTCGGCATCTAACTCGACATTAATCACTTTCGCAAATAATTGACGAATCATTTCTTCCATGACTTCCATGATTTCGTTTTCATCCATGAAGGATGTTTCTATATCCAACTGGGTAAATTCTGGTTGTCTGTCAGCACGCAAATCTTCATCGCGAAAACAACGCACGACTTGATAATACCGATCCATACCGGCAATCATCAACATTTGTTTATACAGTTGCGGTGATTGCGGCAGGGCAAAAAAAGCATTTTCGTGGGTACGGCTAGGCACGATATAATCGCGTGCACCTTCGGGTGTCGCCTTGGTTAAGTAAGGCGTTTCAATTTCAAAAAATTCGTTATCATCCAGAAAGTTTCTTAAAGTACGCGTGACATCACGACGCACCTTCATTTTTTCCTGCATCGCAGTCCGGCGCAGGTCAATATAACGATAACGTAAACGCAGTTCTTCGTTAACTTCAATATCGCTTTCTATCGGAAACGGTGGCGTTTCGGATTCATTTAAGACTTCAATCTCATTAGCCAGTATTTCAATGGCGCCAGAGTGCATATTGGCATTAACGGTACCCGTCGGACGAACACGAACCAGCCCTGTTATTTTTAATACATATTCACTGCGGACATTTTCAGCAATGGCAAAAGTATCCGCTACGTCGGGATCAACCACGACTTGCACCAAGCCGGCACGGTCTCTAAGGTCGATAAAAATAACGCCGCCGTGGTCGCGGCGTCTATGCACCCAACCGCAGATTGAAACGGTTTCGCCTAGCTGTTGTGTATTTAATTCTCCGCACTTGTGGGTACGCATAAAGTTTTTCCTGTGGATTAAAAAGTTGTTTATTGCTATTTATTTAGGTGATGACAGCATGCTGTTTAAGGCAAAATCATGATTTGATTTAAGCAGGCGTCTGTTTTATTAATCACTTTTACTACTGGCAGCAGCAGAACTGCCTGCTTTTGGAGTCTTGGGTGCCGAGGCTTCGCCCGCTACATTTTTCTTGGCGCCGCTCTTAAAATCGGTTTCGTACCAGCCAGTGCCTTTTAACCGGAAACCGGCAGCAGAAATTTTTTTCATTAATTCCGGCTTTGTACAGGCAGGGCAAATAACTATGGGATCAGCACCCAGTTTCTGTAACGCTTCGTGCTCATGCCCACAAGACTGACATTGGTATTCGTAAATTGGCATTAACCACTCCGACAACAAAAAATAATAACTACAAATAAGGACTGAATTTAGCTTTTCCAGACACTTACTATAAAATAACCGCCTATTTTACAGACACACAGCCAACAATGAAAACATTAACCATAACCCGCCCCGATGACTGGCATCTACATGTACGAAACGGCGCTATTTTAAAAACCGTATTACCGCATACTGCCAGACAATTTGCACGTGCCATTATTATGCCTAACCTTAAGCCACCGGTGACCACAGTGACTCAGGCCTTGGCATATCGCGAAGAAATTTTGCAAGCTATTCCGGCGGGTATTGATTTCACCCCCTTAATGACGCTGTATCTAACCGGCTCTACGACGGTCGCCGAAATAAAAAAAGCCGCCGGGTCTGACCCCGTTTATGCTTTTAAATTGTATCCTGCCGGCGCTACAACCAATTCGGATTCTGGTGTTGCTGATATTAAAGCCATTTTTCCGTTACTGGCAGAAATGGAAAAACACAACATTCCCTTACTGATTCATGGTGAAGTGACCGATGTACACTGTGATATTTTTGACCGTGAACGGGTGTTTGTTGACACCAGCTTGACCGATATTGTCGATAACTTCCCCGGCTTGCGCGTGGTCGTTGAGCACGTTACCACGACTGAAGCAGTGCAGTTTGTGCAAGCCGCCAGCAATCAGGTCGCCGCAACCATTACCCCCCAACATCTCCTGTTTAACCGTAATGCCCTCCTGGCAGGCGGCATACGCCCACATTACTATTGCTTACCTATACTCAAGCGTGAACCGCATCGTCTGGCATTGGTTGCCGCTGCGACCAGCGGCAATCCAAAATTCTTTTTAGGCACCGACAGTGCGCCACATACCACTTTATTAAAAGAAACCAGTTGCGGTTGTGCCGGCTGTTACAGTGCTCACGCTGCGTTGGAGCTTTACGCAGAGGCCTTTGAGCACGCCGATGCATTAGACAAACTGGAAGGCTTTGCCAGTTTTTACGGAGCGGATTTTTACCATTTACCCAGAAACACGGGCACGGTCACTTTAGAAAAGTCCACCTGGAAAATTCCCGCCAGTTACGGAGAAAACGAAACCCTCATCACGCCACTAAAAGCGGGTGAAGAAGTGGGTTGGAAAATACAATCCATACACGAAGCTAATTAAAACCATAATACTTTACATTGTTACGCCCAACTTGGCGTAACATGCCTTAACTTTTCGATACCTTTGGATACCACCCAACCTAATGGATACACCTGCAATTCCTCTAGCCCAACGCTTTAGAGGCTACCTTCCTGTCATCGTCGACATAGAAACAGCCGGCTTTAATCCCAAAAAAAATGCCTTACTGGAAATTGCAGCCGTTATTGTTGAACTTAACAGTAATAATGAGCTGGTAATCACCGAACGCTATACCACGCATGTAGTTCCTTTTAAAAATTCCGAACTCGATCCGGCGGCTCTCAAATTTAATGGCATCGATCCGTACCACCCGTTTCGTATGGCAATCGATGAAAAAGATGCACTGGACATGCTCTTTAAACCGATTAAACAGGCCGTAAAACGTAACAACTGCACACGAGCTATTTTGGTAGGACACAATCCTGCTTTTGATATCGCTTTTTTAAATGCCGCTATCCAACGCACCCAAATAAAGCGCAGTCCCTTCCATCCATTTAGCTCATTCGACACCGCGACATTGGGTGGATTGGCTTATCAACAGACGGTACTGGCAAAAATTGCCCAGGCAGCAGGTTTGGAATGGGACAATGAAAAAGCCCATTCAGCCTTATATGACGCCGAAAAGACCGCCGAACTGTTTTGTATAATTGTTAATCGCTGGCGCTCATTAAGTGAGCAATAGATGAAAACAGCTAGTATTTCTTAGGAGCAAGCGGAAGCGGGTGATTGCCGAAGCGAAAAATCGACTTGTCACCAAAGAGGATCATGAAATTTAACTATCTCCCCTTAAAACTGATTTAGCCGTTTTGAAGTGGATAATGGGTCTATTAATTGCAGGTGTACTTTCGATTATGCTTAAAACCTATTTGGCATAACCCGATTTTAAAAAAAGGTTATCGTGGATTAACACGGTAGTTTGGTTAGCGTAACCCTTAAGAGTTACGCTACCAATAGGAATTTTATTCCTCTACACCGCCAGCAGCTATCAATAGTGTGGCCAACTCGCCTTTTTTATACAAGTCGATAACGATGTCACAACCGCCAACCAATTCACCACTGATATACAATTGCGGATAAGTAGGCCAATTTGAATATTCTTTAAGCGCTTCACGCAGCTCTGGATCTTCAAATATATTGACGTACATATATTTTGCCTGACAGGCATTTAATATCTGTACCGTTTGGCCTGAAAATCCGCATTGCGGGAAATCAGGCGAACCTTTCATGTATAAAACGACCGGATTGTTATCAATCTGGTCTTTAATTCTTTCTATAACGCTCATTGTAATTACTCAAATAGATAAAAAACCAAGCAATTTTATCAACTTTACGCCAGTAAAAAAAGCAATTCTTATCATCCATCGCTTGCCTGAGACCAGATTGATATTTATAATCGAACATTTTTTTATCGGGTAGTCGATTACTGCCTGTTTTTTCGCTTACAGGCAGAAACCATGACTAGCCATATTATGCCAACGTACAATCGCTTACCGGTCACTTTTGAACGGGGCGAAGGCGCGTGGTTGTTGGATGAAAACAATAACCGATATCTGGATGCCATTTCCGGCATCGCCGTATGCAATTTAGGGCACGCTCACCCCGCAGTCCACAAGGCTATCTGCGCCCAAAGCGAAAAACTGCTGCATACGTCCAATATCTATAAAATCGCCAATCAGGAACGTCTTGCCGACCAACTGACTGAAAAAAGCGGCATGGATAACGTGTTTTTTTGTAACTCGGGGGCCGAGGCCAATGAAGCGGCTATCAAATTGGCGCGTAAGTATGGTCATGAAAAATGCATCGATTATCCTGCCATTATTGTCATGGATAAAAGTTTTCATGGGCGTACCTTGGCAACGTTAAGCGCGACCGGAAACAGTAAAGTACAGTACGGCTTTACGCCGCTGGTTGAAGGCTTTGTCCGCGTACCGTATAACGATATTAGCGCGATTAAACAAGCGCTTGCAGACAATAAAAATATCGTTGCCATTTTGGTTGAACCCATTCAGGGTGAAGGCGGCATCAATATACCTGCCCCTGATTACCTTAATCAGATACGCAGTCTGTGTGACCAACACGACTTGCTGATGATGCTGGATGAAATTCAGA
Source organism: uncultured Methylococcaceae bacterium (assembly GCA_903903365.1). Classification (GTDB taxonomy): domain Bacteria; phylum Pseudomonadota; class Gammaproteobacteria; order Methylococcales; family Methylomonadaceae; genus Methylobacter_C. The sequence continues at coordinate 13,655 of CAIUYS010000129.1, read as the reverse complement.
GCGGCATTGGGCGTACCGGTAAATTTCTTGCCTTTCAGCACAACAACATTATTCCTGATGTCTTTACCCTGGCTAAAGCTCTGGGTAATGGCGTGCCTATTGGTGCGTGTCTTGCGCGGGGCAAAGCGGCAGAACTGCTCACGGCCGGTATGCACGGCTCTACTTTTGGCGGCAATCCGTTGGCTTGCAGCGCGGCCTTGGCGGTATTGGCGACATTGGACAAAGACAATCTGATTGAACTGGCCAGGCAAAAAGGCGATGCTATTTGCGCCGGCTTTACCGAGCGCCTGCAAGGTAATCCACATGTTGTTGATATTCGTAATAAAGGTTTAATGATCGGTATTGAACTCGACAGCCCCTGCGCCGAGTTGGTTAAATCAGCCTTGCAACAGCGTTTATTAATCAATGTGACCAATGACTCCACTATCCGTTTGTTACCGCCCTTAATTATTGACGAGCAACAAATCAAGCTGCTGGTAGACACTTTATCGACACTTATTAACAACTACACCGAACAAACTGCACAAAATACATGATCATGAATCCCAGACATTTCACCAGCTTGCTTGATTTATCCAGCGAAGAATTTCGTCACATTATCCATAGAGCCATAGAACTTAAAAATTTTCGCGATCCCGATTATCAACCGTTAAAAGGTCAGGTATTGGCGATGATTTTTGAAAAATCATCCACCCGCACCCGCATTTCCTTCGAAGCAGGCATGGTTCATTTTGGCGGCAGCGCTTTGTTTTTGTCACCCAGAGATACCCAACTGGGTCGTGGTGAACCGTTGCATGACAGTGCTAAAGTAATTTCCAGCATGGTCGATGGCATCATGCTTAGAACAGACAAACACGAAACCGTCACCACCTTTGCGCAGCACTCCAGCGTACCGGTTATTAACGGGTTAACGGATTTACAACATCCCTGCCAATTGCTGGCAGATATGCAAACTTATTTTGAATTTCGAGACGACATTAAAGGCAAAACCGTTACCTGGATTGGTGACGGCAATAATATGTGTCATTCTTATATTCATGCCGCCATGCTGCTGGATTTTAACTTAAACATTGCTTGCCCGACCGGCTATTATCCTCAACAAGAATTTGTTGACGCTGCCGGCGATCGTGTCAGATTTTTTAATACCGCCTTGGAAGCGGCTAAAAACACTGACCTCTGCGTAACCGACGTCTGGGCCAGCATGGGTCAGGAAGATGAACAAAAACACCGGGAAATAGCGTTTAAAGATTATCAGATTAACGCTGAAACCATGAATGCTGCGCATAAAGACGCCTTGTTTATGCATTGTTTGCCCGCGCATCGGGGTGAAGAAGTGACGGCTGAAGTGATAGACGGCCCGCAAAGTGTTATCTTTGCAGAAGCTGAAAACCGGCTGCATGCACAAAAAGCATTACTGGAATTTCTCCTGTGCAAAAAATAACGTTAAAATTAGTGTCACCAACTGACTTACACAGAATAACTCCGTGAAAACTTTACTCAGCGCTTTTTTTATCCTGATACTCGCTTCGGCTTCGGCGCAGGCTGAAACCGTTTATGTGGCTGATGATCTTAATTTATCGTTAAGAAACGAAGCCAATGCCCAGAGTAAAATCCTGCAATCGCTGCCTACGGGAGCGCCGCTGACGGTGATTGATAAACCAAAAAAATCTGAATTTATTCACGTTCGTCTGCTTGATGGCACCGAAGGTTACATTAATTCGCGTTATACCAAAAAACAGGCACCCGCTGGTAACCCTAAAGATAATGCCGGCAAAACCCTGACCTTGCTACAGTCTGAAAATGCCGCGCTGCGAGCTGAACTGGCGACACTAAAAGAAGCCGTTACACCGGGATCATCCGTGGAAAAGTCTTTAGCCGTCGAACGTGATCAGTTAGCACGTGAACTCAATGACATCAAAAAAACAGCGGGCAGTTCGATACAATTAAAAAATGAACGCGACGAACTTCAAGAACGGGTCGTTAACGTTGAACGGGAATTGCAGCAGTTCAAACTTGAAAATCAGGTGCTCAAAGACACAGCAGGTCAGGACTGGTTTTTATACGGCGGTTTACTCTCGCTCGCCGGTGTTCTTTTAGGCTTTATCCTGCCCAAACTCGGCTGGCGACACAAAAGCAGTTGGGATTCGTATTAAGGTTCAAGGTTAAAGGCACAAGGTTAAAGGTTAAAGAAGCCATATTCCTTGCACCTTGCACCTTGCACCTTGCACCTTTTATCTTAAACACCAGGAATCAATCACATGGCTCACTCAGATGACCACAACACCCGCCCCTTTTCTTCACTCGTTGTTGACGGTATGGAACGCGCACCCAGTCGCGCCATGTTGCACGCCGTTGGTTTTAAAAATGAAGATTTTAAAAAACCGCAAATAGGCATTGCCTCGACTTGGAGCATGGTCACTCCGTGCAATATGCACATCAACAAGCTGGCTGATTCTGCGGCGGCCGGTGTTGACAATGCCAACGGAAAAGCCGTTATCTTCAATACCATCACCATAAGTGACGGTATTTCAATGGGCACGGAAGGCATGAAATATTCGCTGGTATCCCGCGAAGTGATTGCCGATTCTATTGAAACCGTGGTCGGCTGCCAAGGCTTTGACGGCATTGTTGCGATTGGCGGCTGTGATAAAAACATGCCCGGCTGCATGATTGGCATATCACGTCTAAATCGTCCCGCCATTTTTGTGTACGGCGGCACCATTATGCCCGGTTGTCATAAAGACAAAAAACTGGATGTGGTTTCTGTTTTTGAAGCAGTCGGTGCACGGGCCAATAACCAAATTAATGATACCGAACTGGCTGAAATTGAAGCCAAAGCCATTCCAGGTGCCGGTTCCTGCGGCGGCATGTACACGGCCAACACCATGGCTTCGGCCATTGAAGCACTGGGCATGAGCTTACCCAACAGCTCGGCCCAAGCCGCTATTTCAAACGATAAAAGACTGGACTGCGAACGTGCGGGTGCTGCCGTTCTGGAATTGATAAAAAACAATATCAAACCCAGCGACATCATGACCAAAGCGGCATTTGAAAACGCCATTACCATTGTTATTGCACTGGGCGGTTCAACCAATGCCGTATTGCACATTCTGGCGATGGCCAATGCCGCCAACGTAGACATTACCCTGGATGACTTCACCCGCATCGGTAAGCGTGTACCGTTGGTTGCCGATTTAAAACCGAGCGGCCGTTACCTGATGACTGAATTAATTGAAATCGGCGGCATTCAACCGCTGATGAAAATCCTGCTGGATAAAGGCTTACTGCACGGCGACTGCTTAACCGTTACCGGAAAAACGCTGGCGGAAAATCTGGCCGATGTTAAACCGTATCCTGAAGATCAGGACGTGATTCACTCGCTGGATAACCCCATTAAAAAAGACAGCCATTTGGTTGTTTTATATGGCAATCTGGCACCGGGTGGTTCAGTTGCAAAAATTACCGGTAAAGAAGGTTTGCGCTTTGTCGGTACCGCCAAAGTATTTGATGCCGAAGAACAAGCCCTACAAAGCATATTAAACGGCGACATCGTTAAAGGTGATGTGATTGTTATTCGCTACGAAGGCCCCAAAGGCGGCCCAGGCATGCGCGAAATGCTCTCCCCGACTTCCGCCATTATGGGCAAAGGTTTGGGTAAAGAAGTGGCCTTGATTACCGACGGCCGTTTTTCCGGCGGCACCCACGGCTTTGTGGTCGGACATATTACACCGGAAGCCTACGTCGGTGGCCCTTTAGCGATCATTGAAAATGGCGACACCATCATTATCGATGCAGAAACCAACGAACTTAAATTAGTTATCGATGAACATGAAATAGTCAAACGCCTTGAATCATGGACGCAACCCGCACCGCGTTATACCCGTGGCGTGCTGGCAAAATATGCCAAACTGGTAAGTTCGGCTTCGTTGGGTGCGGTGACTGATAATTTGGATTGAATAATTTGATGGATTAATGTTAGGAATTTATCGAAAACCCAAACACAATAAGGAATGATTTTATGAAGGTAAGGCAAATTCAGCCTTTTAGCGCACAAGCACCAAAGATACTGGGTGGAGGAAATATCGAGTATCAATTGTGGGTAGATGATTCTGGAGAATTCTATGTACATTTCGAGGACAATACCTATTCTGGTAAATTTTCTAACTTGTTATTTTCAGTGTCCCGATATGCATCAATACGTAACAGCAAAAAAACAATTAATCAATTAGAAGGTTATGATTCAATTCAGGAACGCTGGCAGACTCACACTGGTAACAATAATGGAGGGTTCTTAAAAGCTGTATTACGTCATTTATTGACATAAATTTTGATTGTTCCCACGCTAAAATAATATATTTATGGTGAATTATGCATCGAATTTACAACATAACACTTAGTGGAATTGTCTTTCTATTGTCAGCTTGTGGGAATCCGGGTGGGATTTCAGATGCTGATTATAATAAATACAAACAGCTTGGTGCCCCGAAGATTCTGTACTCTTGTACTTATGAGATTAGCCCAGATTTTACAGAAATGCGAGACTGTATTCTCAATGGGGATTCTAATGAATCCTGCGAGTCATCACTGTCTGCAAAACAAACAAACGTAGGTTACGCTGCGGGTATTGGAATACAGTCGACATACAATAAGCTTGTGAAAGATGCGATGGACGAATGCAAAAATGAATTCAAAGTGCTTGAAAGCCAACAATATGCAATTGAAGATAAGTAATTGTAGCAAATAGCCTCGATGTAACGTAGTGGAATCGAGGATAATTGGTGTCCCTACACCCTCGATTCCGTTTACACTCCATCGAGGCTACTTGCTACTTGCTGGAAACCACAAGAAAACGAATAACAACTTTAAAAATGCAAATGTTAGATGCTTTACCTATCGAAGCTCAATCAACCTATAAGTTAATAAAAAAAGGTGGGCCTTTTCCTTATACGAGAGATGGTATTGAATTTAAGAACCGTGAGGGGATACTTCCTTCCCGGTCATCCGGCTATTATAAAGAATATACAGTGCCTATACCTAACTCACTGGATAGAGGAGCACAGCGAATAGTCTCAGGTCAAAAAGGAGAGATGTATTATACCAGCGATCACTATCAAACTTTTACGGAGATCAACGAATGACTAAGGTATTAACGGCTGAATTACCTAACCAGTTTCTAAGTTTTTTCCCAACTCCTATTGCTGATTGTTTTTTCATCGATGGTGATAACGTTAAAGATAAGGAAACATTTTTAAATGAATTTTCTGAAAAACTTAAATTTCCTGAATACTTTGGTTTCAATTGGGATGCATTTTCTGATTCTGTAACAGATCTTTCATGGCTCAATTCAGAAAATGGTTTTCTGATTATATATAAAAACTCTCATAATTTCAGAAGCAATAGACCCGATGAATGGAGAATTGCGAATGAAATATTATTAGAGGCGATGGATTACTGGAAAGAACAAGGAAAGCCTATGATCATAATTTTATTATGACTAAGCAGGGTGCGCATCCTGTACCTTTTTGGGAATTGGTTTATCCGTAATGCATTGAAAACGGTACGCAATGCGTACCCTACTTTGCTGTTAAACATAGCTGAATGAAGTTAAAGGTGATTTATGAATATAGAAACTATTGCCGAACAAGCATTAAAACTTGAGCCTACGTCAAGAGCTTATATCGCAGAGATATTGCTGGAAAGTCTGGATTACGAGGAAGACTTTATTGTTTCAGAAGCATGGCGACAAGAAATACAAAAACGCTGTAAAGAAATAGATACAAATTCTTCGATATTGGTTGACGGTGAACAATTTATGGCCGAATTGAAACTGCGTTATTTATGAAATATTTCCTGCATCCTCAAGCACAAGAAGAATTGGAACAGACTGTTTTGTTTTATAAAAAACAACAGGCAGGCTTAGAAAAACGTTTTATTGAGGCTATTGAAGATGCTATCAACAGAGTATGCCGAACCCCGTTGCTGTATCGAAAGATAGAGGACGACGTCAGAAAATGTCGGCTATTGCATTTTCCTTATGCGATTATTTTTCGAACAAGATCTGCTCAGATAGAAATAATCGCTGTTATGCACATAAGAAAGCCGCCCAATTATTGGCAATCACGAAAATAGCCATCATGAATACACAAAACTCTTTCGTCAGTTGGTTTAGAGACTCATCGCCTTACATCCACGCGCATCGTAATAAAACCTTTGTTATTTCTTTTGGTGGCGAGGCGGTGTTAGCTGATGATTTTGATCATCTTGTCCACGACTTTGCACTGCTTAGTAGCTTGGGGATTCGTCTGGTTTTGGTTCATGGGATACGCCCGCAGATAGATCAGCGACTGTCCAAGCTCAACGCCCCTGCCCTCTTTCATCAGCACTTGCGTATTACCGATGATCTGGCTCTGCAATGCGTTAAAGAAGCGGCGGGATTGGTGCGTGTAGAAATTGAAGCTTTGTTGTCCATGGGGCTGGCAAATTCGCCGATGGCGGGAAGCGGGCTTAAAGTGGCTTCCGGTAATTTTGTCACGGCCAAACCCATCGGTGTAATAGACGGGATTGATTACTGCCATACCGGTGAAGTTCGGCGTATTGACAGTGCAGCGATTCATCAACAACTCGACCAAAATAATATCGTGTTGATCTCGCCGATTGGCTATTCGCCCAGCGGAGAAATTTTTAATTTGTCGGCTGAACAGGTTGCCACAGCCGTTTCAATTGCATTAAAAGCGGAAAAATTAATCCTGTTAACGGAGCAAACTTGTTGCAATCCGGATAACGGCGAGCAAATTCGGCAAATGACTACGGATGAAGCGGATACTTTTCTGCAACAGCACACTGATATTGACGACACGATTAGCCAGCCTCTTAAAGCGGCCATTCAAAGTTGCCGTGCCGGAATAGAGCGTGTGCATTTGATTAATCGAACGATTAATGGGGCGCTGTTACTTGAATTATTTAGCCGTGACGGTATCGGTACGCTGATTAGTTCCACCCCTTTTGAAGAATTACGGCCGGCCACACTCAATGATATAGGCGGTATTCTGGAGTTGATTAAGCCCTTGGAACAACAAGGCATCTTAGCTAAACGTTCCAGAGAAAAAATTGAAATGGAAATAGCGGACTATATCATTATCGAACGGGACGGGTTGATCATCGGCTGCACCGCTCTGCATCCCAATGAACAAGGCCGATTCGGCGCGATTGCCTGTCTTGCCGTCCATCCCGATTACCAAGGATCGGCACGCGGCAACCGACTGCTTAACTATGTCTATCAAAAGGCCGGACAGCTCGCTCTTAAAAAATTATTTGTATTATCAACTCAAACCATGCACTGGTTTATTGAGCGCGGCTTTTTAGCGTCAGATATCAACAGCCTTCCCGCCCCACTCAAGGCACTGTACAATCCGCAAAGAAACTCCAAGATTTTTGTTAAGACTATTGAATAACCTCAATCATGACCGCCCTAGCGATATTACAAATAACAGACCTGCACATTCTGCCTGGTTTGGATGAAACCTTTCTGGGTATCAATACCGAGCATTATTTTCATGCAATTCTTGAGCTGGCTTTTGCCGAGCATCATCATTTTGATTTAATTCTGGTTACCGGCGACCTGACTCAAAATCCATGCCCCGCAAGCTACCAACGTATCTTGCAAAAACTTGAAGCCACTAACACTCCCTGTATCTGCCTTCCCGGTAATCATGATATTTATGAACTGATGCAGCAGACTTTTAACACCCCTCAAGTAAATTGCCAAAAACAGGTTTTATTGGAAAACTGGCAACTGATTTGCCTCAATAGCCAGATACCGGGCGCTACCGGTGGTCGTTTATCAAAACAGGAATTGCTGTTTTTGGAAGATTGCCTGACCAGCAATCCCAATCATCATGCACTGATCGCAGTACATCATAATTGTCTGGAAACCAAAAGTGCCTGGCTGGACACCATGATTATTGAAAACAGCGAGACGTTTTTGACAATACTGGAAAAATATCCACAAGCAAAAGCTGTCACTTCCGGACATATCCATCAAGCCATGGATATAACAATCGGGGCGCTGCGCATTTTTGGAACACCGTCAACCTGCTTTCAATTTACACCGAAAAGTGAAACCTTCAGCCTGGATACCGCCGCTCCCGGTTATCGCTTGATAAAACTGCATGAAAATGGCCGAATTGAATCCGGTATTACCCGACTCCCTGAGTCGTTAAATGGATTGCAGTTGGATACACGGGGTTACTAATGTTTAGCGCTAACCTGAAAAATCAATTAATCCACGAAAAACACGAGATTATTAAAAGTGATGCAAAACTATAGAACGTTACCGAAAGACTGAACGGCTATGCAATATAAATATAATAGTCTGATTTGGCTTTTTCTTCGTGTCCTTCGTGTCTTCGTGGTGTTATTGTCTTAAGTCACTTACAATTCAAATTCAGACGGATTTATACCTAATTCTTTGGCTATTTTAATGGCTATCTTTTTTTCATCGCTATCAAAAAGACCATCAGACGAGGCAATGGCAATAATCATCCGAACCAGCAAGCGCGAGGCTTCCGTATTGGATTTCATTTTGCCTATAGCTTGATAAGCTTTGGCTTCACCGATGTCTTTATCAAATTCCAGTTGGCCAACAAAATCCTGAAACGCTTTAATAACATCACTGGTGGTAAAAATCGACAGCGCATCATTGCTTTCGATAAACTTGATCAGTTTTTGTTTTTCTTCAGAGCTGATGCTGCCATCAGCCATGGCAATCAGAGCGGAACCCGCCATGGCTGCATTTAAAAAATCCTTGTTTTTATATTTCAAGGCCTCTGTTTTTAACTCATTGGCTTTGGATTTAAGTTGACTAAGAAAACTATCGAAACTCATGTGTACTCTCCTGGTTTTAGGTATGGGTGTTTTAAATTTTACTGGTTATCCATTTTAACATTTTTAAATCTTTAAACAGACAACTCAGCGTATTCTTTCAATAACAAGGCATCTTTAACGCCATAACAGCGTTGTCGATTAATAATATCGGTTGCCCAATTTTGATGGGTTGCCACTTCACACATGGCATCGTGCATTCTAAAAACAGCCGGCGCTTCTGTGTCGCTTAAACTTAGCGCCATCTCGTAATCTTCAATATCAACTGCGTAGGCCGCCTCAATGGTGGGTACTTGCGTAGGATGGATGGCGGTTTTACCCAGTAAACCATACGCCAAATCCAGCTTCATTTCTTTTTGTAAAGTAGTCGAATCATCCAGATATTCAAACACCGGGGCTGACAGTGAAAAGCCATAAGGCTTAAAAATAGTCACCAGTTGTGAGATCACATTGCCCAGAGGCGTTTCATAAATCGTAAAAGAGCGGGGTCGACGAATACCTAAAAGATTCATCAGGTCATTGCCGCCAATTCTAAGCATCAACACGCGCTTTGCAATATCATCCTGCAACAAACCCTGACGCAGTGCCGTCATTGCATTAATATCAAAAACCTCTTTGGTTTCAAGTGTGGGCATCACCTTAAAAGTCGTACCCTGCAATTGATCAAAATACGCATGAAATACGTCTTCGGTAAACTTTGGCAGTACAAACCCATCCACTTTTTCAATATCGGGAAGCTCCAGTAAACGCGCCAAAATTTCCGGATTTCTGGCACGAATAAACCTGAATCGAGTGGAAGAGTCTCTAAAGCCTTGCAGGCATAAACCGATGTGGCGCACACAGCTATCCACCTCAGACTTTGATATTGCATCCTCCGTACAAAAAATCATTGAGCGCAACATGGAATACTTTTCGCCATTGGCGATTTCCATAATGTCGCGGCGATTTCCCGGCATATAAAGCGGCGCCCCCAACATCCAGGGTGAAAAAGACTTTAATTGTAGGCTCATAATTCAATCTCTTTAATTAGCGCGACTGCACGATACGGTAAATCTTTAAAAACCGCTATCGGAATTGACTTGGACTCGGCTAACCAGCGTAAATGTTGAGTCGCTTCACAATCCAAATCTTTTAACAATAATAACTGTGCTTCACGACGCAATAATACACGCGTTGCTTCACCAATACCGGGCTTAATATAATTGTGATGGCTAATGCCGTAACGTTCGGCAACCCAGTGTAAAAACGCCAGCGAAGTCATCTGTAATTGTTTGCAATGACCTGAATGATCGGTAAATCGGCCGCCAAAATTAGGCTTTATGAAATCCACTCGCTCAAGTATTGACTCTATAAAATAAGTCGATAAATCGTGTTCGGCAAACTGCTCATAATAAAGACAGCCATGAAAATCAGTAGGACTGGCGGTGTGTGGGTCATAAACTGACCGACTCACCAGACCGGATATAGTGGCATTTAAAATACAGGAAGGAATTAAATAATCTTCCGAAGCCGCCGCAACCGTCGCCCACCCTGATAAATCCGTTAACACATATAACTCAGGCGGAATAGCGATGCCGTCACTGACTGCAAAAGCCTGTAAACTGGTTGCCAACTGCCGTGCGATAACGCCTTTTCCTGTCCAGCCATCAACAAAAACCAATGACTCCGGCGGGTGATTTTGCAAAATATAACGCAAAGCATTTGGGTCTATGCCGACATCTCTAAGAATCGAAATAGAGAAATGTTTAACGTCGACATTAAAATGACGTTTTAAAACATGCTTAAGCAACACTCCCACCGGCGTTCCTGCGCGAGCCAACGACACCAACGTAATGCCTTGCGGACGTGTCGCTAAAATACCCTCCGCCAACAACAGCAAATGCTCAGCCATACGATCCTGATTTAAGGTCATGGCTCGGTAAAACAAAGGCAAATAGTCAGGCGGTGGCAAGGATTCGTGGGTCAGCATTTCGGAATAATGTTTCTGACCGGATTGAATCAATGCTTCTTTAAGGTGTACCGGCGTATCAACCAGCATCATCGGTTTTAACAAAAATTGTACATCGTCAGGTGTGTAACTGCCGGTAAAAGGCATCCTGTTTTTCATTAAGCAAAAGCCAGCGATTGATACAACTGCGTATTTTTTGGAATTAACGCATAATCACACAGCCCCATAAAAGGTGCGTCGGTGTTACTATCGCCGGCCCCAAAAGTTACTAGTTCGGGATGTTGCTGTTTGTAGCCATTAATCAAATAACGGACTGCACTTTCCTTGTTGATAATCTTGGGTAAAACCGCCAGATTATTGCCATTTAAATGCCAATACAAACTGCCGTCCAGAATATGCGGATGCGATTTTATAATGCTGTCGAGCACTGTTTTTAATACCGTTTCAGTCCCGTCCACATGCTTGATGACGCCATACCACGTGACTTCAAAGTCATTAACCAAGTGGGTTTTAAAACCGGTAAAGCGCTGGCAATAGCCCTCAATTTCGGCCCACACTTCGAGTAACTTATCATGATATGCCGGTAAGGCTTGCATCATGCCGTCCATCCACACACGATCAATAGTACGGTCTTTATCCAGAATAACGGCACCATGATTTAAGACCACTTCTTCCTGAAAAGGCAACATAACCCGATTAAAAGCATGGCCGTCCCGTCCGGTAACCGGCACGATTTTGAAACCTAAGGTCAGCCAATGCCACAACCATTGCTGTTTGTGGGTCGCGAAAGAATTGGGTGTGCCATCAGGCAAACAAGCTCGAACCTGTAACTGGGGATCATCAGCACCCAAGGCACATTTTCTCAAGGTCTGGAACAGCGTGTCATCAAGGTCTAAAAAAATGTAGCTTTGCATGGTTTGATTGTGGTTGTTTAAGTTCAAATCGTGCACTAATGGCTTGCCATGCGTGCAGTCGGTCGGTTAATGCTTGATTAAGCGGCGTTTCATGACACAAAATAATGTCGCGATAATCATCCGGATTTAAATTGTAAATAAAATTGGGAATGCCGTCTTCGTAGTTGTCTTCAAATTGACACACCAACCCAATATCGTTGCCCTGATGAATCGGTGAACGTGTGGTGCTTTGCACCTTTACGTTAAAACCGTTACCTTCCAGCGCCCGTCCCAGCAAATAAGCCGGGGCGTTGCATTCGCCGGTGCCTAATACCAAAATGGGCCGACTATCATTGGACTCGCAGTTAAAACCGCTGTGGACTAATTGCTCAACGATATCAGCATCCAAACTAATCGGCGCCGCCATACCCAGTCGCCCCGGCCAAGCCAATAAATGTTTTTTACAGGTGCCATTACCTGACACATTAACAGTAATATTATCAATGGCTGCATTTTGACTATCTTCAAAATGTAACAAACCCTGCCTGAAACAGATCCATTCCACCGCAACCCCCGCTTGTAATTCCAAAGCAGCACGGTCATCAGGATGCGCAAAATTAACCAGGCTGACGATAAACACCTTACGCAAGACTGGATTAACCGCTTGATAGGCTTTAATCAGACGTAAAAAAGTTTTGCCTGTACTGATTTCATCATCAATCAATACCAGGGTTTCTGCATTTAAAAATTGTTTTCGGTAATCCGGGTACATAGGATAATACAGAAAAAAGTCAGTAGCATGACTATGCGCTTCTTCAAACTCAAGCCGGTCTGTTTTATCCAGGTGATAACGGGTTGTTTGCATAAACAAAGCCTTTTGCACGCCCGCATGGCAAGCCGCTTCAAATACCCCATAACCCAAACCGGTGGCAGTTTCTGCCATGCCAATCCACAATGACGACTCCCCGACCCCTTTCTTTAACACAGCTCTTGCCAAGGCGCGATAAGACCAGCTCATGAGTTTGGGTGAAACCGGATAATGCTTACCCAACACTTTGCTGACCAGCAAAAATTTACGTTTACTGCTGACCCGTGCCGCAAAACCCAGCAAACGCTTCAGTGGAATGTGTCCGGGCTCTACATCGAGCTGAAGTGTACCGGTTTCTAATTTGATCGTGACTGTTTTTTGCATAGTGTGTTCTGTGTGGCGCTATTGGGTGGATTATTAATTGAAAAGGGTGGCGAATTGCACCAGGACATGCAACACGGCAATTTTAAAGTCCATGAATGAAAAAGCACTGGCTCTCAGCATACCAACGATACCCACCAGAATCCAAAAGACATTCAGCAAGGTTTAGGCGTTATCTTTTTTAAGAATGGAACACCAGGAAAGGATTACTGCATCGGTCGTGTTAAAAGCCCAGACAAAAAAGAACGGACTTTCTGCACCCAGCCAACTCACCAAGGAGAAACTGAAAATCCGCATGAGTACACCGATCATTTCGATGGGCTTGATGTATTTAATAACTAAAAAATTTATTTTATTGAAGGGCATTATTTAAGACCGCCTAATGTTCGTGAGATTGATTGCTATAAAAACATTAGGTTACAGAGGTATTTTTATCAGAATTAAACAAAACCTTAAGCGATTTCCTGCGAAAAAACAGACACCACTTGCAGGTCTTTATATCCATTCCCTGCGCCATAAGTGTATATTCATTCTTGGATATCGCCTTATTACAAATTGTGCAACACCACCGGCGTGTTAATTTCAGTCACCTTAAGCCCGTACTGAATAACCGGTTGCCTGATGGTTTTGCCTTTAATGCTTTGCAAGGCGATATAGGCCAAATGCGCACCGGATAAACAGGCCATACCAAAACCGCCGGAAGGACGCGGGTTTATTTCCAGTAAACGAGGGCCATTCACGCCAT
>CAIUYS010000128.1 GCA_903903365.1 uncultured Methylococcaceae bacterium | reverse complement strand
ATGAGGGGAGCATAACAATTTGGCATCTTGCTAAAGTTCTTTCTTGGTTCAAGGAGAAAGAAAATTACAAGGTTGAAGACAGTTTGCTTGAAGTTTCAGAAACCAACATGAAAATCAACCTTGATCGTCAAGTTTTGGAAGCAGCCTAGGATTGGCCATAGGGACAGAGCAGTTTCAAAAAGACAATCTTAATACCTGCCATTCAGATTTGTAACGTTTTTAACGAGATCACAGGCGCCATCCGACCCCTTGCGGACATTGGGATATGGATTTAGGCTTCTCGATACCGGTCGTTGGCAAAGTAAGTAAAACTATCAAATTGCTATTAAGGTCAGAGTAAATTTATAATTATCTCAGTTGATTTAAGTTTACTCTGACCCCAGTTATTCTCTGCTGACCCCAGTTATTCTGCTGACCCCAGTTATTCTGACCCCAGTTATTTGAATTAAATAACATGGGTAATATCTATTTTCTAATTAGGTTGTCTAAGTTGATATAAAGCTGCAATTAAAACAAAGCAAATACTTAAAATTGGTTAGAAAATTCGTTAACGGGGTGGTTGCTTGACAACTTTGCCAGTGAAGCGTTTGGTCAGGATAACAAGTGAATGCTTGGCAACCCAGGCTGGGAGAATCGTAATGCTTTAACTGGCTATAAAAACCAAATGTTAAGAGCATTACTTTAGTCCCCAAAAGATTACTATTCTTTGCTAAAAATCAAATCCCAAACGCCGTGTCCGAGTCTTATACCCCGTTGCTCAAATTTGGTTAACGGACGATATTCGGGGCATGTGCAATAATCTTGGGTCGGGCTGGTATTCTTTAAACGAGCATCTTCGGATAAAACGGCCAACATGGCTTCGGCATAATTTTCCCAATCGGTTGCCGCGTGAAAATAACCGCCGGGTTTTAATTTCTTGACCAACAAATCCACAAAACTGGGTCGCACGATGCGTCTTTTATGATGTTTCTTTTTATGCCAGGGGTCAGGAAAGAATAGATGCACCCCCGTCAAGCTATTGTCGACAATTTTTTGTTCCAAAATTTCGATAGCATCGTGACAATAAATTCTGACGTTATTAATACCTTGCTCATGCAGTAAGATGAGCAAATGCCCAACACCGGGCGTATGGACTTCAATGCCAATATAATTATTGTCAGGATTGGCGGCCGCCATTTTGGCCAGACTATCGCCATTGCCAAAACCAATTTCAACAAATAGCGGTGCGTCACGCCCGAACACTTCCGCAAAATCATAATCGGTTTTGGGATCCAGGCAATAAGTCGCCCAATGATTATCCAAAGCCAGTTGTTGACCGGGCGTAAGACGACCTTGCCTGCGAATAAAACTACGGATTCTTTGCGGAAGGGTTTGTTCAGAAACGGGTATCATTATTAAAAGAACAGCCCGTCTATAGGCGATGACGCAGAGGCAAACCGCTTTCTGGGCATACGGCCGGCTAAAAAGGCTTCACGGCCGGCTTCAATGCCTTTACGCATGGCGGAAGCCATGAGTATCGGGTTTTTGGCTTCGGCAATGGCCGTGTTCATTAGCACACCGGCACAACCTAATTCCATGGCAATGGCGGCGTCTGAGGCGGTGCCTACACCTGCATCCACTAGAATGGGTACGCCGGCATTTTCAATAATGGTTAAAATATTATAAGGATTACGAATACCCAAACCGGAACCGATAGGCGCAGCCAACGGCATAACGGCAATACAGCCGATATCTTCCAGTTTTTTTGCGGCAATCGGGTCATCATTGGTATAAACCATGACATCAAAACCGTCTTTAACCAGTAATTTGGCCGCGATATAGGTTTCAGCGACATCAGGAAACAAGGTTCTTTGGTCTGCCAATACTTCAAGCTTGACCAGATTATGACCGCCGAGTAATTCCCGGCCTAAACGACAGGTTCTTACGGCATCTTCGGCCGTATAACAACCTGCGGTGTTCGGCAAAATGGTGTATTTGTCAGGTGAAATAACATCCAGCAAGTTGGGTTCACCGGGGTTCTGGCCTATATTGGTACGGCGAATGGCGACGGTCACAATTTGGGCGCCACTGGCTTCAATAGCCAGGCGGGTTTCTTCCAAATCTTTGTATTTACCGGTGCCGACCAGTAGCCGGGAATGATAAGTGACCCCTGCAAGAACAAAGGAATCGTCTTGTCCACCACCAATGGCATGCACAATTTCCAGGCGATCTTCCGCGTGTAAGGGTTGGGCAGCGTATTGCTGGAAGGGCAAGATTTCCTTGTTTAATTCAATCGCGATTTTTTTGCCGGTTAAGCCCATACCTGCAATGACATCGGCAACCGTGGTGTTCTCGGTATAGTCACGAGCTTCACCATTAACATAAATTATCATCAGTTTATTTCCTGTTGAGTGTTGACTTGTCTGCGTTGTTGCACAGCCATTGCCAGTTTTCGTAACAGTGGAGCGGTATCTTCCCAAGACAAGCAGCCATCAGTAATACTTTGTCCGTAAGTTAAGGGCTGTCCTTCAACAACGTCCTGATTACCGGCTTTAAGATGACTTTCTATCATGACGCCCATCAATCGTTGATCGCCATTTGCGATTTGTCCGCAAACGTCATGGCCGACAATGAGTTGCCGTTGGCATTGTTTTAAACTGTTGGCATGACTAAAATCAATCATGATGTTGGGCTTTAAATCCGCGCTTACCAAACCTTCAGCCACTAGCTCGACACTGACTTCATCGTAATTGGGACGGCCATTGCCGCCTCTTAAAATGATATGCACATCTTCATTGCCGGTGGTTGAGAAGATGGCTGAATGCCCCGCTTTAGTGAGCGATAAAAAATGGTGCGGACTCATGGCGGCTCTTATAGCATCAATGGCAATTTTAATTGTACCATCCGTCGAGTTTTTAAAACCGATGGGGCATGATACGCCCGAAGCCAATTCACGGTGTCCCTGGCTTTCTGTGGTTCTGGCACCAATGGCACCCCAAGCGATCAAGTCGGAAACATATTGCGGCGTAATTAAATCCAGATATTCAGTTGCCGCAGGCACACCGAGTGTATTTACATCCAGTAATAACTGTCTGGCAATGCGTAAACCTTTATTGATATTAAAGCTGGAATCAAGATCCGGGTCATTAATCAAGCCTTTCCAGCCGACTGTGGTGCGAGGTTTCTCAAAATAAACCCGCATAACAATCACCAAGTCGTCTATTAGCTCATCTTTGATGGCTTTCAACAATCCGGCATAGTCTAAAGCGGCTTTGGGGTCATGAATGGAACAAGGACCTACCACCACCAGCAGTCTGTCATCGTTGCCCGTTAAAATATCATGAATTTCTGCCCGCGCCTGAACAGTCGTTTGTGCCGCTTTTTCGCTGATCGGCATTTCATCGTGAACCTGAGCAGGCGGGATGACTTCTTTAATTCCGCAAATTCTCAAGTCATCAGTATTATATTTAGTTTGCATGCTAGCTACCAGGCCGTTGCTTTCACAAAATGATTGTTAAAAATTCGACCATTTTAACCGCTTTCGTCATTTTCTTGTGAGTTTTTGCTAACGGGTGCTTCGGTTTGTTTTTTCAAGCTTCAAAAAACTGTAACTAAAGGGTACGTCAGGGTCATCTTTAATATCATCTCGCGTCACTTCAGACCACTCATTTAAATCAATTTCAGGAAAAAATGTGTCGCCTTCAAAGTCCCTGTTTATAAGGGTTAAATAAATCGTATCGGCCATCGGCAGTATCGCCTTATAAAGATCGGAACCGCCAATAATAAAAATTTCGTCAGTGCTTTCAGCGGCTTTTGTAAATGCCGTTTTTAGGTCATTAAAAACCAGACAACCTTCTTGTTGATAGTCGAGGTTTCTGCTGATAATCATATTAGTGCGACCCGGTAACGGTCTGCCTATCGACTCATAGGTTTTTCTGCCCATTAAAATAGGCGAACCCATCGTGATTGATTTAAACTTTTTTAGATCCGCTGATAAATGCCAGGGCATTTTATTATTCAGACCAATAACCCGATTACTCGCCATCGCGACGATAAGTGATATTTTCATTTTCTTAAACAGTGTGCTTTGCTATTCTGTAACGATTAATAAATCTGATTATCATACTATGAAAAATATTCTGGTTGTATTTACCGGCGGTACTATTGGTTCAACGGCGACAAAAGGAAGCATTGATACGGTCAGTTCTGTGCCTTTTAAATTGCTTGAGCTGTTTCAACAGCGTGACAACAATCATCAACAAATCCATTTTAAGACTCTCCAGCCTTTACAGATTTTAAGTGAGAACTTGGCGCCTTGCGTTTGGCAAACCCTGATTGCCGCCATTGAAGCAGAGCAACCTGATCAGTATGACGGCATTATCATTACCCACGGCACCGATACCTTGGCCTATACCGCCGCCGCTTTAAGTTTTTATTTTAATGCCATCAAAATACCGCTGCTTCTGGTGTCTAGTGATTATCCGTTGGATAACCCAAAAGCCAACGGACTGGATAATTTTAGCTGTGCGGTTGAATTTATACGGCAACAACTTCAGCCCGGTGTTTTTGTGCCTTACCGCAATCAACAGCACACAATGCAAGTTCATAAAGGTTCGCGTCTGACCTGTTCGTTACAATTAAGCGGCGACTTTTTTAGTGTTCAGGGCAAAAGTTATATGCAGTATGAAGAACAAGCCTTCTGGCTTTTGAATCCACCGATAAAATCAATGCCTGGCGATAACAATACTTTTTTGGGTGAAATCCCCCCTATAAAAGCCTGTTTTTCTGAGCGGATTTTAATGATAAAACCTTATCCAGGATTGGATTACAGCCATTTTAACCTTGAAAATGTCGATGCCGTTTTGCATGACTTATATCATTCCGGCACCGCGTGTGCCTCAACTGAGTGGGGTGAAAACTATTCGTTACTTGAGTTTATAAAACGCTGCACGATGCAAAATATTAAGGTTTATCTGGCTCCGTCGATTAAATCAACGGATGCTTACCAAAGTACTCGGGCATTAATAGATCAAGGTGCAGAAATGATTTGGAATATGTCGATAGAAGCCGCCTACGTAAAGCTGATGCTGGCTTATGGAAATTTTACCGATGAACAGCAAAAAATAGCGTTTCTTGATGAAGATATTGCCGGGGAGCATGTTTAAACGCTTAAGTTACGTATGTTCAGCAACTTTTAGAACATTTTGCTGTATCTTTTTTGGTATAATAAAACCATGAACGGTAAACAAATACTTGCACGATTAAGAAAGGAAGGTTGGACTCTCGCCAGAATCGAAGGTAGCCACCACATCATGGAAAAGGAAGGTGTGCTGCGAGGCGTACCGGTTCCTGTACATGGCACAAAAGATATTGGTATTGGTTTATTAAAGGCAATCGAAAAACAAACAGGTGTAAAACTAAAATGAGAACTGACTACCCCTACACAGTAGAAACAGACGCAGACGGTTTTTTATTCGTGCAATTTACTGATCTGGAAGATACCTTTACCCAAGGCGAAACGTTAGAAGAAGCTGCCTATAATGCAAGCGAAGTATTAAGCGCAATGCTGGCTTACCGGTTAGAACATAATCAAGAAATACCTGATCCATCCGTTGCCACGCAAAACAGCTTTATGGTGGCACCCAGTCCGGAAGTGCAAGCGGCTTTATTGTTAAGAAAAGCCAGGGGCAATAAAACATTATCAGAATTGGCAAGTGCCATGAAAACATCATGGCCAGCTGTCCAACGGCTCGAAAACCCTCACCATTGGCCAAATTTAAAGCAGCTAGACAAAGCAGCCCGAGCGCTCGGTAAACGATTAATTTTAACGTTAGAATAAAAAGCTAAAACGGCCAAGTCATTTTATTTTCAATTGCCTAATCCAGATATGACGATTAACAAGCACATTTTATTAGGCGTTAGCGGCGGTATTGCCGCGTACAAGTCCGCCGAATTAGTCAGGCTGCTCAAAAAGCAGGGCGCAGAAGTGCAGGTGGTGATGACTCAGTCCGCCATGCAGTTTGTCAGTCCGTTAACTTTTCAGGCGCTTTCCGGCAATCCGGTGCATAGCGAATTACTGGATGCCGATGCGGAAAATGCGATGGGGCATATCAGTTTGGCGCGTTGGGCGGATTGTTTGCTTATCGCGCCAGCCACGGCCAATTTGATTGCAAAATTGAGTCATGGTCTGGCGGATGATTTGCTGTCAACGCTTTATTTGGCTGCAACGTGTCCGGTTTATGTGGCACCGGCAATGAATCAGGCGATGTGGAACAAAACCGTCACTCAAGAGAATGTCGAAACACTTCAGCGTCATGGCGTTAAACTGATCGGGCCGGAACAAGGCGACCAGGCTTGTGGTGAAACTGGTTATGGACGAATGTCCGAACCCGTTGCGATTTGCAACTATCTGGCTGATGCACTGGAAAATCAAAATCCATCACCCGTGCAATGCCTGCAAGGCCTGAACGTGTTAATCAGTGCCGGCCCCACCCGAGAACCGATAGACCCCGTGCGTTATCTTACCAATCGCAGTTCCGGAAAAATGGGTTATGCGCTGGCAAATGCCGCTTTAAAAGCCGGGGCAGAGGTAACACTGGTTAGTGGTCCGGTATCATTAACAGCGCCAGCAAACGTCCAATTAATTAAAGTGGAAACCGCTGCGCAAATGTATGAGGCGGTTATGTCCAGAGCCTCAGACCATGCCATCTATATCGGTGCGGCGGCGGTGGCTGATTACAGCCCTGTCATTATGCAACCTGAAAAAATCAAAAAGCAGGAAGAACAGTCGACCCTAATCCTGCAAAAAACCAAAGATATACTGGCAGACGTTGCAAAACTCGATAAGCATCCGTTCACGGTTGGCTTTGCTGCGGAAACGCATAACCTTGAAGTTTATGCCCGAGATAAACTGGCACGCAAAAAACTGGATATGATTGCGGCAAACTGGGTAGGAAAAGAACAGGGTGGCTTTGATAGTGAACAAAACGCCTTGCATGTTTTTTGGGAAAAGGGTGATAAAGTTTTTTCTATGACGGATAAAACCCGTCTTGCAGAACAGTTAATCAGCTTGATTGCCGAACGCTTTAATACAACTTGAATTTATAAAACTTTAAAGAATTATCACCACGAAGACACGAAGACACGAAGACACGAAGACACGAAGACACGAAGACACGAAGACACGAAGACACGAAGAACACGAAGAAAAAAGAAATAGGTGATTTCTGCGAAAGAACTTGCCCACTAGACGAATCCAATCGCTTGCTTGATTGGGAAAATCCTACTTTAAATGGGTAAAATATTCTCCGGAAATCACCTTAAGCTATGAACAATGAATAGCCTATTAACCACACATGAGCAGCAATATACAGGTATAGTCACCGTAGAGACGCGATTTATCGCGTCTCTACGGAGATTAATTTATGGTTGATAGGT
>CAIUYS010000127.1 GCA_903903365.1 uncultured Methylococcaceae bacterium | reverse complement strand
TTTTCTGTACGGTAGCCGTGCTGCGTATTTTGAAGAAATAAAATCCAGCCAAGGCAAGAGCAATCAAACCAATCAGATAGCTCGTAAAAGATGACTCTTGAGTGCTTTCAGTAACTTCAGTAGCGCTTACACTTTCAACTGTTTTTGAAGCAACTTCTTTCTTCGATGCAGATGCTTTCGCAGATTCGGTGTGTTTGTAATTAGTATCTTGATACAACACTTCTGGCTGGAAGTCAGCAGCAGGATACTTTGAATCATGAGCACTTTCAGCTGATGAGCTGGCAGCCGCAGCTTTTGGTGCTGCTGCAGCAGATTTGGTTGTCGTTGTTTTTGGGCTGTTCTTGGCGATATAGTCACTATCCTGGTAAAGCACTTCCGGCTGGAAGTCTGCGGCAGGATATTGTTGATCTGCACCGGCAACGGTACTTGCCAACAGCAATACCGCAAATGCACCACTGGTCAAATTATTCTTTTTCACGTTGTTCACCTAAAAGTCGGAAGAAGTGGATTAAGACCCCGACCTGATAGACTGCTATGCGCATCTAAAGATTGAGGTCTCTCTCCAAATATAATGTGTGTAACTACTCTATATTTCGTTTTAAAATTAAAGTACTGCTTCTACGTTCTTAACTACGTTTTCAACGGTGAAGCCAAACTCTTTGAAAAGCTGACCCGCTGGAGCAGACTCGCCGAAACGGTCGAGACCTACAATTTTACCGTTGGTTCCTACGTACTTCCACCAGCCATCAGTGACACCGGCCTCTACAGCAACACGTTTAGTCACGGCAGAAGGCAATACTGATTCACGATAAGCTGCATCTTGAGCATCAAAGATGTTTGTTGACGGCATAGAAACAACACGAATTTTCTTACCGGCGGCGGTTAATTGCTCAGCAGCTTTCAGTGCCAGTTCAACTTCCGAACCGGTAGCAATGATAATTGCTTCTGGTTGACCATCACTGTCACTCAGGATATAGCCACCGCGTGAAATCGCCTCAATTTGTTGTTGAGTACGTGGTACGTGAGGCAGATTCTGACGAGAAAAAACCAAAATAGAAGGGCCATGTTGACGTTCAAACGCGGCTTTCCAGGAGACTGTCGTTTCAACGGCATCGCAAGGACGCCAAACTTGGATGTTTGGAATCAAACGCAGTGTTGCGATTTGTTCAACCGGTTGATGAGTAGGACCATCTTCACCCAGACCGATAGAGTCATGAGTATAAACAAAGATGGAGCGAATCTTCATCAAAGAAGCCATACGCAACGCATTACGTGCATATTCCGAGAACATCAGGAAGGTCGCGCCAAAGGGAATTAAGCCGCCATGCAGTGCGATACCATTCATGATTGCAGACATACCAAATTCACGTACACCATAATTGATGTAATTAGCATCCGGTTTATCAGCACGCATGGGTCTGTAGCCAGTCCATTCGGTCATGTTGGAACAGCCCAAGTCAGCAGAACCGCCAAAAATCTCAGGTAAAATCTTTGCAAAACCTTCAATGGCTGCCAGTGAAGATAGACGTGTAGCAGTTGTCTTGGCTTCAGCATTAACCGAACTTACAAAAGCATCGGCATCAACTTTCCAATTTTTGGGCAATTCACCCACTGTACGGCGTTGATATTCTGCAGCTAATTCAGGATGGGCTGCTTGATAAGCGGCGAACTTTTCATTCCATTCGCTTTCAGCTTTAGCACCTTTGGCTTTAGCATCCCAACCAGCATATACATCTGTTGGTATAACAAATGCTTCATGATCCCAACCTAAAGCTGCTTTGGTCAGATTAATTTCGTCCTGACCTAATGCGGCTCCGTGACAAGCATGACTTCCCGCTTTGTTCGGCGAACCAAAACCAATAGTTGTTTTGCAACAAATCATGGTAGGTTTATCGGTCATGGCTTTAGCCGTTTGGATTGCTTTGGTTAGTGCAGCATGATCATGGCCATCGACATCAGCTATTACATGCCAGCCATAAGCTTCAAAACGCATCGGCGTATTGTCAGTAAACCAGCCATCAACATGTCCGTCAATGGAAATGCCATTGTCGTCCCAGAAGGCTATTAAATTACCTAATCCCAAGGTTCCGGCCAATGAACACGCTTCGTGTGAAATGCCTTCCATCAAACAACCATCACCTAAAAAGGTGTAGGTGTGATGGTCAACAATTTTGTGTCCATCTCTGTTGAATTGAGCAGCCAGTGCCTTTTCAGCAATTGCCATGCCCACTGCATTGGTAATACCTTGACCTAAAGGACCGGTCGTTGTTTCTACGCCTGGTGCATAACCATATTCTGGATGACCGGGTGTTTTAGAATGAAGTTGACGAAAGTTCTTCAGTTCTTCGATAGGTAAGTCGTAGCCAGTCAAGTGTAACAATGAATAAATCAACATTGAACCGTGACCATTTGAAAGCACGAAACGATCCCGATTTGACCATTGCGGATTGGTCGGATTGTGGCGCATAAAATCGTTCCACAAAACCTCGGCGATATCCGCCATTCCCATGGGGGCTCCTGGATGTCCAGAGTTTGCTTTTTGAACGGCATCCATGCTCAAAGCGCGTATGGCGTTCGCTAATTCTCGGCGCGAAGTCATATTATTCTCCTTTATTATTTTTATAAATTACGTGTAGTGACTTTTATCAGTGGTGCGATCTGGTCACGAAATGTTCTTTTGATGCAAATCAAATAACAATGATAGAACGAGTGGATAACCACTCGTCCTTCTGCCATTATTCTAAGTTAGCGTGCCTTTCTCTCATTATTTCTTCAGGAATTCCTTTTTCATGAATAATATGAGAAATAGTTGCTTCCAAAAATAACAAGGTAGATAGTTCAAACACTGTTCCCATTGGCATACCCAGAACCTTGCCATACAGCTCATTCTTGCCAATTTGAAATACGCCATCTGCCAAATCGCCAATGGTTGAATCGCTTTTCGCAGAAATCAGTACTATTTTAGCGCCTATTTTTTTTGCATTTTTGGTGAATGCTATTAATTGCTCAGTCTCTCCAGATCCGGAAATAATGATCAACAGGTCACCGCTTTTAATACTTGGTGTCACAATTTCGCCTACGACACTTACATCGTAGCCGCCATGTACCAATCTCATCGCAAAAAAATTGCCAACAAGTTTGGACCGTCCAGCGCCTGCGATAAAAATGCGCTTTGCGTCGTCAAGTAACTGGGTTAACTTTGCATCATACGAATCATCTGTAGCTTCAAGAACCCCTGAAATCTTTTCTATGATAAGTTGCTGGTGCATAATTAAACCGCGTCAACCAATTCGCGAATTTCACGAGCTGCATCAGCAGGTGATGCTGCACCATAAATGGCCGCGCCAACTACAACAATGCTTGCACCGGCTCTAACAACGTCTTGTACTGTTGAAGCTTTGATACCGCCCGCTACTGAAATTCTTACAGGTAAGCCCAGTGCTGCGATATCGTTCAAATCAGCGAAAGGTGTATGACCAGCTGCTTGAGCATCAAGACCTGTGTGAATACCCATGATTTGTGCGCCGGCTTCACAAGTGGCTTTTGCACAGGCGACTTTGTCTTCAACATTAATCAAGTCGATTTGTGCTTCTGCACCATGCGCATTAGCTGCTTTGATAACGCCCTGGCAAGTTGCCAGACCTGATACACCAAGAACAGTAACGATATCAGCGCCAGCTGCGTAGAAAGGAGTTGCTTCATACTCGCCAGCATCCATTGTTTTAAGATCAACCAACAGTAATTTATCGGGAAATCTTTCTCTTAATTCTCTAACCAGATTGATGCCATTGTGTTTGATACAAGGAGTTCCAATTTCAAAAATGTCAACATAAGGTGCTACCAAGGTAGCAAGTCCTACTG
>CAIUYS010000126.1 GCA_903903365.1 uncultured Methylococcaceae bacterium | reverse complement strand
TCGCTAACCCGACCTACGCGATGTTATTGCCAAAAGTGTAAACCGTGGAATGAAGGATGCCCATTATTTTTATGATAAAAAATATCTTTATCGGTGTCTATCAGTAAAATCCGTCTTATCTGTGTTCTATTTTTTAACGACTGAGTTACGACTAATCAATAATAAAAATACACAAGGGTGCAGCATTGCACTATTACATTCTTTATTACAAGCTATGTAAAATGAAGAAATGAAACTCATCAGCGTGTTATGGATGTTAAGTGGTTTATTGTTTTCGCAGTTGCTTTGCGCAGATGATTCCTCTGTGGAATATAAAATAAAAGCCGGTTACCTGTATAACTTTACCAAATTTATTAACTGGTCTGCAGATAATGCTGAAACCTTTAATCTTTGTATTGCTGGTGACGATCCATTTGGTGAATTAATTGATCCCATTGAACAACGGTTAGCCATGGGGCGACCCATCAAAGTATTCAGATTTGATAGTCTCAGAACTATGGATAAAGGCTCACACTGCCATATTCTCTTTATAAGCTCCTCCATTAAGGACAAACTGTCTGTCCAATATTTTGACAACACATTAGTAGTCGGTGAAAGCAAAGATTTTATAGAGCAAAGAGGAATGATTGGTTTCATCAACAAGGAGGGCAAAATAAAATTACAAATTAATCTAAAAACGATAAACCAGAGCGGCATGAAAATCAGTGCAAAATTACTTGAAGTCGCTGATGTTGTTAAGGGAGTTAAAAATGATTAAATTTGTCAGTAATCTGTCAATAAATCGCAAGCTATTGCTGACTTTAATTTTATCCAGTGTTTTATCGTTATTATTTGCCGGCTTATTTTTGATAGTGCTTGAAATTACAGAGTTTCAGAAAAATACCCGCGATGATTTGTCCGCACTAGCAACAATTATTGGTAATCGTAGTACTGCTGCATTGGCGTTTCAGGACTTGGATTTAGCCAAGGAGAATCTGGGTGTGCTTAATACGCTACCGGAAGTGCAAGCGGCATGTCTTTATGATGCACAAGGCGCTGTTTTTGCTCAATTATCGAAAAATAGCCAAGAACAACTTTCCTGCCCTCAAGCTATTGGCGATGCAAGAACCCGATTTGAATCAGTTAATTTATATGTCGTCCAGCCGATTGTGGTTGATACAGACAGGCTGGGTAGTGTTTATATTCATGCTGATTTGACTCAGTTGGTTTGGCGAAAAATACAATTTATCGGGTTGTTGTTTTTAGTGTTCTTAGCGGTAACAATAATGACCTTCTTTTTAACAAAACCTCTCTTAAGGCTTATTACCTCACCCGTTAAAAAACTGGTGAATACTGTTAAAGCGATCATCGTCACGAAAGATTATTCATTGCGAGCTATTAAAGTCAATAATGATGAATTGGGTGTCCTGGTTGATGCCTTCAATGGGCTGATTGGTACCGTTGAGACTCAAAATGGGTCTTTGATGCGGGCAAAAGACCGTTATCGGGCTCTTTTTGATGATAACCCTACCATGATATTTAATCTCTCCGAAGATGGGGTTATCTTATCGGTTAATCGTACCGGTGCTATACAGTTGGGTTTGGCTGTTGAAGCATTACAGGGGGGGTCGGTCTTTCATTTCATACAACCGAATGATTTACCGGTAATTCACGCTTTGGTTGAACATTGTTTGGTGAATCCCTTATCTATCCATAAAGAGGGATTTAAGTTGGTTTGTCATGATGAACGGATTATTTGGGTTAGGGCAGCCGCTAAATTAGTTGAAAATGAAAATCAGCAAAGCAGTTTATTGCTGGTTTGTGAAGATGTAACAGAGGCTCACGATTTGACTGAGCAAATTGTTTTTCAAGCCAGTCATGATACCTTGACGGGGCTTGCAAATCGCAGTGAATTTGATAAACATATTAATCAATTGGTGGCATTGGTTCGTTCGGATAACTCTGAGCATGCCTTGTGTTATATGGATCTTGATCAATTTAAAGTGATTAACGATACTTGCGGGCATCTTGCCGGGGATGAATTACTTAGACAATTGGGTGATTTGTTAAGAAAAAATTTACGGAAGCATGATTTTGTGGCTCGTTTGGGCGGTGACGAGTTTGGTATATTGATGTATAAGTGTTCGTTGGGTGAGGCGTTTAAAGCCTGCGAAAAATTACGTGATGTAATCAGCGGCTTTCATTTTGGCTGGGAAGACAGGCGTTTTAATGTTGGTGTGAGTATCGGTGTTTCATCTGTCAATGCTAAAAGCGGTAATGCCGTAGATCTGCTTAAAGAGGCTGATGCTGCTTGTTATGCTGCAAAAGATCAGGGTCGAAATCGGGTGCATGTGTTTTTGCCTGATGATGAAGACCTGGCGCTAAGGCAGGGAGAAATGCAATGGGTATCAAAAATACAGCGAGGCTTGGAACAAAATCGTTTTTGTCTTTTCGGGCAACCGATAGTTCCAATCTCCGGCAATCATGAGAAGCTTCATTTTGAAACCCTGGTACGTTATCGGGATGACAATGACCGTATTATTCCGCCTGGCGCATTTTTGCCGGCTGCGGAACGTTATAACCTGGCCTCTGCACTGGATCGATGGGTAATCAGCCATCTATTCGAGTGGCTTGCCAATAAACCGAATTTTCTGGACAACCTGTCTGTTTGTTCCGTTAATTTGTCAGGTGTCTCTCTGTCGGAAGCGTCCATGCTGAAATTTATTACAGAACAATTTAGTTTGTGGGCCATTCCAACGCATAAAATCTGTTTTGAGATAACGGAAACGGCTGCCATTGCCAACTTATCAGCGGCAATTAAATTTATTAATTATTTAAGGGAGCGTGGTTCTTTATTCTCACTGGATGATTTTGGTAGCGGATTGTCTTCTTTTGCGTATTTAAAAAACCTGCAAGTAGATTATCTTAAAGTTGACGGTTTTTTTGTTAAGGATATTGTCGATGATGAGGTTGATCTTGCCATGGTCAGAGCGATTAACGAAGTCGGACATATTATGGCTAAAAAGACGATTGCTGAATTTGTTGAAAATGAACAAATCTTCAATTTGCTACGTGAGCTGGGTGTAGATTATGCACAAGGGTATGGTATTAGCAAGCCGGTACCCCTGGATGAACTTGCACTAATAAAACCCTTTACATCGGCATCAAAATGAACGGTAAATTGGCTATAACGTTGAACTGGTTAGTAGCTATAGGCTGCCTTGGTTCAGGTATCGCCATTGCTGAAAACAAGGTGGAGGATTATTTTGCCATGTCACCGGCTGAACTAGCCGAGACGCCTGTCACTATTGCC
>CAIUYS010000125.1 GCA_903903365.1 uncultured Methylococcaceae bacterium | reverse complement strand
TGATTGTCAACATCCAGCGCCAGCCGGGGGCAAATGTTATCGAAGTGGTAGACAGCATCAAGGAGCTGTTACCCAAGTTACAGGCATCGCTGCCGCTTAGCGTTGAAGTGGTGCCGTTGACCGATCGCACCGTAACCATACGGGCCTCAATACACGATGTTCAATTTGAATTGCTGCTGGCTATTGTGCTGGTGGTCATGGTCATTTTTCTGTTTCTGCGCAATATTCCGGCCACCATCATTCCGGGTGTCGCCGTGCCGCTGTCACTGGTTGGCACTTTTGCCGTGATGTATCTGGCGGGCTTTAGCATCAACAACCTGACGCTGATGGCGCTGACCATAGCCACCGGCTTTGTGGTAGATGATGCCATCGTGGTGATTGAGAATATTTCTCGCTATATCGAACGCGGCGAAGCCCCGTTAAAAGCCGCGCTAAAAGGCTCGGAACAAATCGGTTTTACCATTATCTCCTTAACCTTTTCACTGATTGCCGTACTCATTCCCCTGCTGTTTATGAGCGATGTGGTCGGACGCTTGTTTCGGGAATTTGCCATTACGCTGGCGGTAGCGATTCTGATTTCTGCGGTGGTATCACTCACGCTGACCCCCATGATGTGTGCCAAACTATTGCGTCAGGGTGCGGTGTCTGTCCACGGTGAAACCGACAAGCCCGACGACTGGTTCGACAAACAGATTGACGCTTATGGCCGTAGCCTGAGCTGGGTGTTGCAACGGCAAACCTTGACCATGCTGGTTTTTTTCGCCACCGTCGCACTCACCGTGGCGCTATATATCTTCATTCCCAAAGGCTTTTTCCCGATACAGGATACCGGCATTATCCAGGGCATTTCCGAAGCGCCCCAAAACGTGTCTTTTTCAGCCATGGCCGAATATCAACAAAAGCTGGGCAAAGTGATTCTTGAAGATCCCGCCGTAGACAATCTGTCCTCGTTTATCGGCGTTGACGGCATTAATACCACGCCCAACAGCGGCCGCTTCCTGATTAATCTTAAACCGCACGCCGAACGCACGGAGAGCGCCTCTGACGTCATCGCCCGCTTAAAACCCAAGTTGGCACAACTAAACGGGGTAACGCTCTATTTACAGCCGGTGCAGGATCTCACCATGGAAAATAGAGTCAGTCGCACCCAATACCAATTTACCCTGGAGAACCCTGACCCCGAAGAACTGAATCGCTGGACGCAACGACTGGTAAACCGACTGACCGAAGAACCGGAGTTTAACGATGTCACCAGTGATGTTCAAGATCAAGGCCAGCAAGTCTACGTCAACATAGACCGCAGCACCGCCAGCCGTCTCGGCATCAGCACCGCTGCGGTGGATAACACGCTGTACAGCGCTTACGGGCAACGCCTGGTATCGACTATTTTCACCCAGTCCAACCAATATCGGGTGGTACTTGAAGTTGATCCAACCGCCCAAAATTCGCCGGAAACCCTCAAGGAATTACGGATTCCTTCCAGTAATGGCACCCAAGTCCCGTTGGCGGCGATAGCGGAAATATCGGAACGAAAAACGCCCCTGTCCATCAACCATCTTGACCAGTTTCCGGTTGCCACACTGTCCTTTAATCTGGCACCCGGTGCGGCGTTGGGTGATGCGGTCATTGCCATCGACCGCATCAAGCAGGAAATTGGCTTGCCGCTAGGCATCCGTACCAGTTACCAAGGCGCGGCCTTGGCGTTTAAAGCGTCGCTGGGCAATACCCTGTGGCTGATTCTGGCGGCCATTATTACCGTGTAT
>CAIUYS010000124.1 GCA_903903365.1 uncultured Methylococcaceae bacterium | reverse complement strand
CTTTAGAGCTTTATTCGGTTAACAACATCACCAATGGCACCGATGCCCAAGGTGAAGTGACTGTGCGCCTTGAAAAAGAAGGCCGGATGGTTAATGGCTTGGGGGCTGATACCGATATCGTTATCGCTTCAGCCAAAGCCTATATCAATGCCGTAAACAAACTGCATAGCCCCGATCAACGCAGACATCCGCAGAAAGGGGATGTTTGATTGAGATACAAGGTGCAAGGTAAAAGGTGAAAGACGAAAGGCTTGTCGGGTACTCGGCAATCACCTTTATCTGCGTGGTGTTATCACCCATAACTTAATGCGTAAGGGCGAGTCTATAGCCCTTACCGCTATATACGTTGTCAATCTGGAGATTAATTTTGGATAACACGCTGCGCCTGCAATATCTGGAGGCTATGGGGATTGATGTCTGGCTTCCCAGAGTATCCGTGCCTGCTGAGCAACCACCGGCATTTGAAGAAGCCATTGATCCTACTGAAGCAGAAACAAGGATATCAGCGACCGATAACTGGGATGTACTGAAAGCCGATGTTGCTGGCTGTACAAAATGCGCTTTGTGTACCACCCGATCAAAAACGGTGTTTGGCTCAGGAAACCAACAAGCTGACTGGATGCTGGTCGGAGAAGCGCCCGGACAACAGGAAGACGAGCAAGGTCTGCCCTTTGTGGGCAGCGCCGGGTTATTGTTGACAGAAATGTTGCGAGCGATCGGCCTGACCCGGGAAGAAGTCTTTATGACCAATGTGCTAAAGTGCAACCCGCCTGATAACCGTGACCCGCATGTCAATGAAGTTGAAAGTTGCTACACTTATCTCCAGCGCCAACAGCAGTTAATTAAACCCAAAATCATTGTCGCGCTAGGGCGTATTGCCGCACAATCCCTGTTAAAAACAGATGAACCTTTGTCCGGCCTGAGAGGCAAAGTACATACTTTTAACGACACGCCCGTTGTTGTCATTTATCATCCTGCGTATTTGCTACGGTTTTTGCCAAAAAAGCGCGAAGCCTGGCTGGATTTAAAATACGCGATACAAACATTTAAAAATAACGAAGGTTAATTATGCGGGGATTAATGGACAAAATAAAAAACTTGGTGATTTATGATGCCGATAAGGAATTCTATGCCAAGGTATTTCCTGACTCTGTGACTAAAAAGGATTTGCTGCGTCTGCGGATAATGACGCATGCGGATTTACCGAGCGTGCTGGAAATAGAAAGAAAAAACTATCACTTTCCTTGGGAAGAAGACATTTTTACCGACTGTTTTAAAGCGGGTTATAGTTGTTGGGTATGTGAATTAGACAACAAAGTATTGGGCTATAGCCTGCTTTCGATGGCGGTTGGCGAGGCTCATATACTTAATATTTCTGTAGACCCTGCAGAGCAGAAACAAGGTATCGGTCGTAAAATGCTCGAACACTTGATCGAAATTGCCCGTGGACGGGCAGAAACCATTTTTCTGGAAGTGAGACCCACCAATACAGCCGCGATCGCGCTCTATGAAGACATCGGCTTCAATGAAATAGGCATTAGAAAAGGCTATTACCCAGCCGAAAATGGCCGCGAAGACGCCATCATGCTGGCGTTGGAGTTGTTTTAATTTAATATTCACCACGAAGACACAACGTTACTTCTGATTGTCTTCGTGGTAAATAGTCTTTAGCTAATGCGCATGAAACAGGGAACTATAGTCTTTCAGAAATTAAACTTCCATTAGGCAACTCGCAATAAATAACACCCGCCAAGTTTCGCAATACTGCTGTTTAGTTTAGCTGAGTAGGATGCGCATCGCGCACCACAAACATGCCAGAGAAAAAAACCAATAGGTGCGCGATGCGCACCCTACCACCCCCAGAGTCAGGCAATGATTGTGGGGTATTTATTGCAAGTTACCTTACATGAAGATCTAGTTTACACGGATAACATCCCTTAAAGGGATAGTATCCGTTAGTATCGAAATTATTTATCTGAAAATCTATAAGCGTCACTTTAACCGCTTATTTCAAATTATTGGTCACGTGGGGTTCAATAAGTTGATACATGAGCTGGTGCATTTTTGGACTACCGGCAATGACATTGCCTGATTCCAGGTACTTGTCATTAAAAGAAAAATCGGTAATAACGCCGCCGGCTTCTTTTATCAGCAAAATACCGGCCGCCATATCCCATTCCATGACACCGATTTCCCAAAAACCATCCAGTCGACCAGCGGCAACATACGCCAGATCAAGCGCTGCTGCACCGGCACGGCGAATCCCTGCACACTCTGTCGTTAATGACCGAAACATGCCCAAATAAGCATCAAGATGTTTATCGGTTTTAAAAGGAAACCCCGTTCCAAGTAACGCACCTGTTAAAGTGTTTTGATTGGTTAGTCTCAGGCGACGATTATTTAACATAGCGCCACCGCCACGTTTGGCCGTGAATAATTCATCACGCAAAGGATCGTAAACGACCCCGACTTCCAGCTTGCCTTTATGCTTTAAGGCAATGGAAACCGCGTATTGAGGAAATCCATGCAAGTAATTAGTGGTGCCATCCAGCGGGTCTATCACCCAGACAAAGTCGTTACCTTGATGCTCGCCACTTTCTTCTGCCAAAATGGCGTGTTCAGGATAAGCTGCCTTGATGATGCTAATAATTTCCCGCTCGGCCATACGGTCAACCTCACTGGCATAATCATTTTTACCTTTTTCGTCGACGTGCAGGCGGCCAACATTCTCGGCTGAACGAAGGATTAAGTCGCCTGCGCTTCTAGCGGCACGGACGGCAATATTTAACATGGGTTGCATAGGCGGAATTTACAATGAGCAGATAAAAGAACAATGATAGCAAATCTTTTGGTAAACTTGGCTTATTTTTAACGAAGGATGACTCCGTTGCTGTCACATATAAAAATTGTTCTGGTCGAAACAACGCATCCAGGCAATATTGGCGCGGTTGCCCGCGCCATGAAAAACATGAATATGGCTAATCTCTGGCTGGTTTCGCCTAAAATATTCCCCAGTGCAGACGCAACATCAAGAGCATCTGGTGCGGATGATATTTTAGCCAAGGCAACCGTCTGTCATAGCCTGCAAGAAGCTATTGCTGACTGCCAAATGGTCATAGGCGCCAGCGCACGATGCAGGACCATTAGCTGGCCTGAAATGACACCCCGAGAATGCGCTGATAAAGTTGCGATTACTGAATCAGGCAATAAAGTTGCTATTATTTTTGGCCGTGAAAATTCAGGGTTAAAAAATCACGAGCTGGATTTATGTCATTTTCTGCTTCGTATTCCCTGCAACAGCGAATACAGCTCTTTAAACATAGCGGCCGCCGTGCAAGTCGTTTGTTATGAGTTATTTGTCGCCGCAGGCCAGCAAGAAGCCATCGTTATTGGCGACAGAGGCAAAATCCCCAAAGCTACCGCCACACAAATGGAATCTTTTTATACGCATTTATACGAGGCATTAACAGATATTGGCTTTATGCATCCTGATAAATCAAAATCCATCATGCGTCGCTTGCGGCGAATTTATAATCGCGTACAACTGGATATTAAAGAACTGGACATACTCAGGGGTATTTTAAGGATGTCTCAAGATAATCAAAGAAAATGAATAATCTTTAATCATGCGCAGGCAATGACTTTAGCACCAGACTCCCTTGCTTTGCGGGAGAGTTGGATGTAACACCCAAAATACCTTAACTATCGAACAGATCAATAGCCGACTATTTTGGTGGGTTAAGTGTATAGTTATGGTAATATACTTATTTTTCTTAGGGATTCTATTGTGCGCTTAACTACTAAAGGCCGTTATGCTGTAACGGCAATGCTTGACTTGGCTTTTCACAGCCAGATCAAACCGGTGACATTAACTGATATTGCTGCCCGTCAAACTATCTCGCTGTCTTACTTGGAACAATTATTTGCACGCTTGCGTCGTGCCAATATGGTAAAAGGCATTCGTGGACCTGGTGGCGGCTATTCTCTGGCTGGCAAGCCGGATGAAATCAATATCGCTGACATTATTGCGGCTGTTGATGAGCCGATTGATGCCACCAAGTGTGGTGGTGAAGCCAATTGCCAAAATGAAAAGGCGTGCTTGACTCACGACCTTTGGATGGGCTTGAGTGACCAAATCAGGGATTATTTAAAAGGCATCACCTTGGCTCAACTACTTGAAAAACATCGTATTCAGGAAATTGCCAAAAGACAAGACCAAGACACTCCGCAAGTTATTGAAATACATCGCCATCCGGAATTGATGTCTAACCTGAATGATATACTTTGATCACAATGCAACAACACCCGTCGATGATCGGGTGCTGGAAGCCATGTTACCTTATCTAAAATCGTTCTACGGTAACCCGTCCAGTTTATATCGTCACGGCAGAATCGCTCGCAGCGCAATTGATGGCGCCCGCGAGCAAATTGCGGTGCTGGTTGATGCCCCAGCCTCTCAAATTGTTTTTACCAGCGGAGGTACCGAGTCCAATACCTTGGCCTTGGCAATACTCCCTCCCCAAGGCAAGCTCGCTATTTCGGCTATTGAACACCCCTCCATTTCAGAATCCGCCCGGCGTTTAAAAAGTCTTGGAGCCACGTTAAATACCCTCAAAGTGGATGCCAACGGACTCGTCACCCAAGCGGTTATTGACGAGCTGATTAAAAAAAAGCCTGATCTGGTTTCAATTATGCTGGCAAACAATGAAACCGGAGGTGTTCAGGATTTGGCGCCCTACGCCAAAACGTTACGAGCCAACGCTATTACGGTTCATACTGATGCTGTTCAGGCGGTTGGTAAGATACCCGTTTCATTTAAGCATCTGGGCGCTCATCTGATGTCGCTATCCAGTCATAAAATCTATGGCCCTAAAGGCTGTGGCGCTCTGGTCTTTGAAAAAGGCTTGGCGATAAACCCCCTCTTTCTTGGCGGCGGACAAGAACAGGGCTTAAGAGCCGGGACTGAAAATGTCGCCGCCATCGTTGGCTTTGGAAAAGCTGCCGAACTTGCAAAAACCGAACTCACCCAACGCCATGAACATTTACTGGCGTTAAGAGAGCTTCTGGAAGCCGGTTTAACTACTATTCCCGGCTTAACGATTTTTGCCCGCCTAGCCCACCGATTACCCAATACTGTCCAATTTGGCATCTCTGGAATTGATGGCGAAATGCTGTTGATGAAGCTGGATCAAAAAAACATTGCTGTTTCCAGTGGCTCGGCTTGTGCCAGTGGCGGCAGCGCACCCAGTCCGGTACTGCTTGCCATGGGCATAGAAAGCAGCCTTGCAAAAAGCGCAATCCGCATCAGTTTAGGTGCGGCCAATACTAAATCAGAAATTTTTGAATTTATTAATCAACTAAAAACCTTGGTTTGCCAAGTATAAAGAGGGTGTTATGTCTGTCTCATTAACTGAAAGTGCAGCGCGTCAAATAAAAAAACAGCTGGAAAAACGTGGCAAAGGGCTTGGTTTAAAATTAGGCGTAAAAAAGTCCGGTTGCTCGGGCTATGCTTATGTGCTGGATTACGCCGACACACTGAATCAAAATGACGCTGTATTTGAAGGCTTCGGCGTTAAAGTTATCGTACCGGAAAGTGATCTTGAATTTGTTGACGGCAT
>CAIUYS010000123.1 GCA_903903365.1 uncultured Methylococcaceae bacterium | reverse complement strand
CTGTTTTTAAAGGCAATAGCTGAAGCGATTGCACTCCAGTTTTTTAAACAACTTGCGCTTAACTTAACGGTATTGGTAAAGGGCATATTTTTTTCGCCTTTCACCTTTAACCTTGCTCCCTTTTATCTTGAACCTCAACAATATGCCCGTCGTCCATTTCGGCAATGCGGTCTGCGAAGTCAAAAATACGCGCGTCATGGGTCACAATGACTAAAGTACGGTCTTTATGTAAAGCAACGTCTTTGAGCAATTTCATGACATTGCGTCCGGTTTCATGATCCAGTGCGCTGGTGGGTTCATCGCAGACGATAAGTCGTGGGTTATGTACCAAGGCACGGGCAATGGCGACACGTTGCTGCTGTCCGCCGGAAAGTTGTGACGGTAAGGATTTCCAACGCGCCCCCAAACCCACTTGTTCAAGTAGCGTTATGGCTTTACGCTCGGCTTCGGCGCGTTTCATGCCGTTAATAATAAGCGGAATGGACACATTTTCTGCGGCATTGAGTGAAGGCAACAGATTAAACGCCTGAAACACAAAGCCGATGTTTTTTGCCCTGAAATTTAACTTGTCCTTGCTGCGCATGGCCAGTAAATTTTCGCCGAACAATTCACAAAGCCCTTCATCCTGATCAAGAATACCGGCGATCACTGAAATAAGAGTCGTCTTGCCGCAACCGGAGGGGCCGACCAACATCATCAATTGACCGGCAATAATGTCCAGATTGATACCGTTAAGTGCGGTTACTTTTTGCCCGCCGGTATCATAAACCTTGACCAAGTTTTGGCAGCGCACGGCTAGGTTCATGATTTATCCTTTAAACACAATGGCAGGTTCCAGTCGAATCACTTTCAGTATGCTGATAATGGCGGCAAAGGCGCAGATCAGACTGATTCCGGCACCGCTGAACAGCAACAGTTGCCAAGGAAACTTGAAAGCCAAAATGGTATGGCGCATGGCGAAACCAAACAACGCGGTTAGACCTACGCCTAAACCATAACCGATGCTGCCGACCAGAACCGCTTGTAATAAAATCATGCGCAGCAAGATCCAGTTGCTGGTGCCCATGGCTTTTAGGACGCCGAATTGCATTATATTTCCCAACGTGAAATTATAAAAAGTCTGGCCTGCAATAGCGGCTCCGACAATAAATCCCAACAGTACCGACGTGCCGAAATTAATCGGAATACCCGTGTTGTGCATAAAATATTCGTAGGTTAGGGTTTTAAAATCTGCCTGCGTATAAGCGGCCAATCCGGTTGACTCACGGATGCGGCGGGTCAATTCGACAAGGTCTTGGCCTTTTTTGGCTTTTACCAAAACAAATGACAGCAGCTTGCGCTCCTTGGGCGCGTAACTTTTGGCGCGGGAATAGGTGGTGTAGATGACCGGTTGGGATTGAAAGGTACGCGTGACTTTGGCAATGCCGACAACAATCGCGCGTCGGTCGTTTAACTCCAGGTTATCGCCTATTTTGAGTGGAATGGGTTTGCCGCCGGGAATTAGTGAAGGCTTTCCCAGTTTTTCACTGGCACCGTCAATATCCACGATAACACTATCGCTTCGGCGCAAATCATCAATTTTTCCTTCCAGCATGACCGGTGGGCCACCGATTAAAGTGGCATCATCCAGACCCACCACATTACAGGTTTGAAAGGTGCCATCAAGCAGGCGTGCTTTTAGTAACCCCTTATACATCGGCATAGCCCATTCCACACCGGAAATACCCCGTACCCGATAAAGTTCCGTATCCTGCATGGGCTTGATGTCATCAACAAATTGTACTTTAGGATCAATCACCCAGATATCAGGCAAGCCGACATCCGTTATAAAACTGTAAGTGCGTGACATGATACCCAAAAAAATGGCGGGCTGCTGGGTCATAATTAACGAGGCAAACGTTAGTCCCATAACAATACCGATATATTTACCGGTATCGCCCATCAGCATTTTTAAG
Source organism: uncultured Methylococcaceae bacterium (assembly GCA_903903365.1). GTDB lineage: Bacteria > Pseudomonadota > Gammaproteobacteria > Methylococcales > Methylomonadaceae > Methylobacter_C. Next base: position 6,920 of record CAIUYS010000123.1, on the reverse strand, counting down.
GCGATATGATTCATGTTGTGGTTTGCTCTTTGGGTGGGGTAAGGCGGCTCAGGGCGGCTAGGGAAAACTGTGCGATATGTTCCGCGCTGGCTTGTATGGCCGCTACATCAGCAATCAAATCAGGATACAGACGGTCAATGATCGAGCGTGAGTGTTTAAACATCAGACACTGACCAAAAATACTGAGCAAGCAACGCTGGACGACCACTTTATCAACAGGCTCTTTGAGGATTAGTCGGATAATGTCTTCAAGCAGCGCAAATTGCGGAACGATGGCTGTTTCCATCATGTCATCCAAGGCGTTGGTGGGGTCGGCAATCTCACGGGCAATCAGTTTGCTGTGCAAGCCTAATTGACTGTCATCCAGCAATTTATGTAAAAAATTGTTGATAAATACGGCAAGACGCTGCTCTGGCGGCAAGCTTTTATCAAGCGCCGCATCTTGTGGATACAAACGATTGGTTTCACGAAAAGCAAAAGCTAACGCCTGACTATAAAGCGCTTCTTTACTGCGGAAATAGTAGTTTACCGAAGCCACGTTGACATGGGCTCTGGAGCAAATCTCGCGCACGGTTGCCTCACGGAAACCGCATTCGGCAAATACTTCCACGGCGACTTGCAGCAGACGATCAAAAACAGGTTCGATGGCAGTTGATTGAGTCATTCTAACGCTTGTATTAAACATTTGTTTGAAATGATTGTATAGCTAACCGCTTCATATAGCAATCAAGCGTTTAAGGGTGAAACTGGCAGTAGATTGGAAACGTGTTACAGGCTCTCGGTGTATGGCGCTTCGCTTATACACGCTATGTGATTTACAGTGGGTAACACTCATTATAGTAATGCTTAAAACATCTAAACGTGCGTCATGATAAGTCGCTTTTAACATAAGTCTTAGCGCCGTTTTTTCGGCAGCAATTGCCAACCCCTGACGGAAAAATAAAAAAACATCAAAATAAATTTTATTTAGCTAAAGGTTCCAACCGCAGTGGTCAGACAATTTGGCGGTTCTTTGTTGAACGGGTAACAATCATCTTAATATCCAAGGTTTATAATGACTCCAACCCAAACGACGGACAAGCAGTCGAGACATGTAGAGCATGGGTTTTATCTACGTCACAGACTATTGTCCAAGGTCGGGCATATTTTTTCGTGCCCGACATTTTTACGTTGAAATAGTGTGATGATATTGGCTGGCTATCCCAAAAAATCAAATATAAAGTGCTGCCATGCGCCGCCAATAATAACCACTATGCGCTCTGTCATCCCAAAGCAAGAGTTGATGATTTATGTCTTTTTGCCACAATATTGAGCTTAAGTGTTCATTATTGGGCAAAAAAGGATCTTCTTTGCCAATGACCAGGGTAATATCCATTTCCCTTAGCTTGTTTAATCGCCAGGAACAGTCCAGGTTGGGTAAGAAATGGCTGGGCGTATGAAAATAAATATCTTCATTATAAAAACCATCGAACAGGTCGTTAAAAAACTCTACATTCAGGGTAAGGTCATAACGACCCGAGAAGGCAACCAGCTTTTTAAAAAACTGGGGGTAACGAAATGCAATATTGGTGGCATGAAATGCACCCAGACTTAAGCCATGGGAAATGACACATTCATGCTGATTTTTGCCGTCCATAAAGGGTAATACTTCATTTAGAATATATTCTTCATAGTCAATATGGCGCTGGATACGTCCATGAGGATGCGCCCAGTCACAGTAAAAACTTTCAGCATCGATACTATCGATACAGTAGAGTTGTAGCAAGCCTTGTTCTATTTTGTGCTTTAAAGCGTGGACTAACCCTAGTTTTTCATACTCATAAAATCGTCCCAAGCGAGAAGGAAAAACCAACACCTTTGCACCGGCATGACCAAATACCAGTAACTCCATATCGCGCTGTAACCTATCGCTCCACCATTTGTGATACTCACGATTCATTGATATCTCCTGTGTTTAGGTGTGTTGGGTGTTCGCTAAGTGATGCAAAAAAAGCATCCAGTTGATTAAGAAGTTCGTGCTCTTGCTGTTCTTGAGCTGGGTAGTTATGATGCCCGGCCTCCAGGATAAATAGTTGTTTTTCATGGGGTAAGGCGTTGTAGATTGCAAACTGTCCGGGGGGGGCGACACAGGGATCAAATGTTGCACAGGCACAATGCATGGGTTGGGTAATGCGCTTTGCTGCCAAGGCGGCGTCGTAATAGCGCAAAACGGAGAGCGTTTGTTTTTTATGGGATTTATAATATTCTTGAACGCTTTTTGCGCTGCCGATGGTGGCCAGTCTTAAGCGTAACGGGTGATGACCAAACGTGGGTACATTGAGGTGGCCTTTACTAATACGTGCTTCCCACGCCAGTGCCAAAGCGCCAATGCCGCCACCAAAACTGATGCCCAGATAGCCCAAATGTCCGCTTAGCTGCGGAAACAGAGACAGCATCGTACTGACTGCCAGCCATAAATCATCAACACAGCCACCCAGAATATAGTGATCTTTCTGGTTAATATTGTGCAGTACATGCCAATAGGGTTCAGAAGAAATAGTCGGTTGGGCGCTAAGCGACAGACCCCGAAAACAGGGAAACAACAAAACCGCATCTTTAAAGGGCAAGTGATAATCAGGTTCATTACGTCCGCCATAGCCGTGCCCGACAATAAAACCACGGTTAATGACCCCGGAAGTCGGCACCATTAACCAGCCATGAATAGGACAGTTATCACTGGAGGTGTAACTTATCTCAAATAAACGCCACCCCAGTTTATCTTCGTTGATAATTTTTGTGTGGGGTTGCGGGTCAAGAGTTAAGGCTTTTTGATAGCGCTGCTGCCAAAAGCAATCAAAATCTTTTGGTTCTTTCGGCGTTTTTACGGCAAGTAACTGGTCAAGCGTGTATCCATAAGTTGGATCAAAACTGTAGTTAACGGTATCCATAATCTTTTGTTGGTAGCTGACATTGATGACGCACTCAAAACACGTTAATTTATAACACGTTAATCATTACAGAATTATTTATAAAGTCGAGAAAACTAAAGTTTTTGGCATTGCCATTAAAAAATAGAACACAGATGACACGGATTTGACGGATAGACACGGATAAGAGACGTTTTTAATCTCATGAAAACAGTGCGCAAATACTTAAGGCAATTCGCAAAAAATGACCAGGCGAAAAAAAATCCGTTGAAATCAGTATTATCTTTGTCATCCGTGTTCTATAACCGAAGCCAATATTAATAATAAACCCGGAATGACCGCTGTATTTGCTCAAACTCATAGAGGTAGGGTTGTGCTACCTGATGATTATTAGCCACTACCAGCAGGTCGTGAGAAAAAACGGACGTGTTGTACCAGTTAAAGCTGCCTTCAATGACGATGGAGTCATCGATAACACAATATTTGGAATGAATCGGTGAGTAAGGGACGGTGTGATCATCTTGTCCATAGACCAAACCTACCGGAATACCGGCATCTTTTAACCGTTGTACGGCGGGTAACAAAGGGCGGTTAAGTTCGTCCGCCATCGGTCGCGCTACACCAATTTTACCTTGTCTGGCTAAATGTCCGTTAAAAAGAACATGCACATAAACCCCTCTGTTCCGGGCGTGTATCAAGGCATCGACAACGCTGTCATGATGGTCGCCCAACAGGTCGCCCATTAAAAACAAACACAGCTTGATCGAATGCCGGGCGCGGTGGATTTCGGCCAGAATGGCATGATGCGGGCGGTAGGGCTTGCCGTTAAGCATCATCTGTCTGCCGAAGGTATAAAGCAGATTAAAATGGCTTAAGGGATTAATGCCATATTTTTGATTGACCCCGCCGCGTTGACTCTGAAATATATTATCAAGCAACCGACAGACGCCCTTGGAATGAAAAGTCATTCCGGATTCCCAGTTAGCCCACCAGCGATCAAAAGTAATATTAAATGAACCCAGTATGCAATCCTCATCGTTAAAAATAACAAATTTGGTATGCATATCCGGCTCAACTTCAATGAGGTGATGTTGGGGGGTGCAAAAGACGCCGACCAGTTCAACCCGGGCACGCTTTAGTCGGGCATAGTTATGGCTGTGGGTCAGGGTCATTTTGCGCCAGTCTACAATACACTGAACCAGGACACCCTGATGACTGGCATGAATCAAATGGTCAATAAAATCCCTATCATCAATGCAGTCAACACTGACTTTGATGGTACACAGTCGACCAGGATTTTCCCACTTGCTGCGTATCACCTTATCGATATGATCATGGATAAAGCGTTTGGGGTGATAAGGGTGGTATAGGTCGCCTTTGGTAAACTTGGGAATCAGGTTTAAGGAGTCAAAATGATGATTATACCAATCAGCGTCACTTTGTAATTCGGCGGGATTTAATTCATAAGTTCGGTAGGTATTAGGCGTTGCCCATTCACCTGTGATTTTTCTATGTTGTTGATGTCCATCCTGCGCTTGCTGGCTATCCATGAAAATGTAGTCATTTTGCGAAGGGATAGAGTGCTCATTCAGATGAACAATGAAAGAAAATTTGACGCAGTTAATCGGACCAAAGTTATTGGAATACAATAAATAAAAGTCGCGTGTACTGCGTTTGTGGCGATCCCATTGAACATCAAAGGCATCGGTATCCACAATATATTTTTCGCAGACATCGTGATCACGATACACTTTAAGAATAACTTTTACATTAGCCTGAATGCCAAAGAATACATCAAATTCTATTTTTCCCCAGCGGACATCAAATTTTTCATTTAAATCATTGGCTCTTTGAAAATAGCCACCTAAATGCCCATGAACGGGCATGGCATAGTGCTCTGCTAGTGGCATTTTATGTCCTTGTGTAAGTTTAAGATTATATTATTTGTGTGCATTTTTATTGATGGTCTTAGGTCGTTTGGGAGGCGCTCAATACGACAAATTTACTTAGGCTCAAAGGTCATAAAATAACCACAGTGATCTGAAACCCGACCATAATCTTGTTCAGTAAATAATACCTTTCCTGAAGTGATTTGTAGGTCACTGGCCTTGTTCATAAAAATATAGTCAATACGATAATCATCAGCAAGGTAATCTTGCCAGTGGGGATCATTGACTTTAAATATTTTCTCAAAGGCGTCGTGGTCGTTGATGGCTAAAAACTGGTCTTCATATTCATGGGCACTCACTACCAAAGTATAGCCTTCGGTGCCTGCCGTGATATTAAAATCACCACACAGCATTGTGCCAGTGATATCGTCGGTTTGGTTATCGGCAGCCCAGTTGCCCAGTGTTTTAAACTGCTCTGCAAAGCCGTCATCCCACCAACTTAGATGGGCCGAAAAAAAATTGATCAAGCCCAGGAAAGGTACATGCACTTGTGCCATAACCACTTTTCTGGAATGAATGCTGTCGGCACTCTGGCTGTTTGAAACATACCTTGAATCCTGTTTTATCAGCGGATATCGACTCAGAATGGCAACGCCTTCGCGGTATTTATCAAAACCCTTATGCGACCAATCGGTGTAAAGATGAAACGGGTGCTTAAGAAGATTATTAATGATGTTGGCCGAATTGGTATTCCAGTCACCGTTGCCCTCGTTCCAAAGTTCAGCTACTTCCTGAAGGCAGATAATATCAGTGTCCAGTTCGTTAATCGCCTTGGCTATTTGTGAAAACTTATGGTCTTGATTGTCTTCCTGATAGCAGTGTAGATTTAAAATCATTACTTTGAGTGGTTCATGACTCAGCGAGAAATTGTTACCCTGGTTATTGTCCCAAAAAACCTGATCGCTGCTTTCACAACTGATGGTGTATTGAAATTTAAACGCATTATCTATGTTGAGTAATACTTTCCAAATCTGCGTGCCGTATTGGTTTGGATTTCTGGCATTGCTGCCCGAGGTTTCATCCCAATAGTTGCGTTTAAAATGACAGGGCGTTTGATGGGTATGTGTCCAGTTGTCGGTTGTCCAATGAATCGTGACGGCTTTGGCTTGTACAGATTGATTGACCGCTGCGGTAATCAGCACAAATTTTTGCTTATCAATCAATTTAGTGTCAAAGCCAATATTGAGAACCGGCTGCGTGGAGATGACTTTAATGCCGGAATCTGCCTGGCTTGAATAATTCAGGTCGTGGTTGTTATCCCAATATTCAGAGCCCTGAGTTTGATAACGCAAGGCAAATTTAATATTACCCGGAAGCGATTTATCGGCGGCAAAACTAATGGTTGTCTCGGCTCGCCAGTATTCTTTATTCGCGTTTAGGTTGCTGTGCCAGGTTGCCGGTAGCGTGTGCCATACACCGTCTTCGCCTGCCCAGATAACATCGATTGTCTTGTCAGGGTTTAGGTTTTCTACTTGCATAAAAAAACACAGTGCCTGTTGAAGAACCCTTTTTTTTCGGGATATTACATTTTCAACATACAGCAATTGGATTTCATTCATCTGACGACTCCCTCTCTAAAGTGCGGTAACTATTCAGCCGTTAATAATAGAACACCGATGACACGGAGTTGACTGATAGACACGGATAAGGAACGGTTTTTAAATGTCATGAAAAATTCACCTATAAACAGTTAAGGTATTTTCAACCAAAAATAAAATCCGTTGAAATCCGTATAATCAGTGTCATCCGTGTTCTATGATCGAAACCAGATACTTCGATTTGTCGGGTTACGCTTTCGCTAACCCGACCTACGCGACTATTCAGCCGTTAAAAAATAGAACACCGATGACACGGATTTTACTGATAGACACGGATAAGGGAAGGTTTTTAAATGTCATGAAAATTTCACCTATAAACAGTTAAGGTATTTTCAACCAAAAATAAAATCCGTTGAAATCCGTATAATCAGTGTTCTATGATCGAAACCAGATACTTAGATTTGTCGGGTTACGCTTTCGCTAACCCGACCGCGACTATTCAGCCGTTAAAAAACAGAACACCGATG
>CAIUYS010000122.1 GCA_903903365.1 uncultured Methylococcaceae bacterium | reverse complement strand
GTTGTTTTTTGCATTCAACTCAATATTTCCCTGTGAGGAGGACACATGAACATCCCTTTTTCGCCCCCATCCGACCATAACTGTTCGCAAGTGCGTGTTGCGAAGATAAGGCCTGTCAGTTTAGTCATCTACCCCGGCGTTGAAATTATTGATCTTACCGGCCCCATGGAAGTATTTGCTTTTGCCACTAATGCCTTACAGCGATCCGGCGTATGCAGCGAACCCGCCTATCCGATGGACGTGATAGCGGCAACACCGGGACCGATAACGACTTCCTGCGGTCTTCAGGTTATCGCTAATAAAGCGTATAGCGATGTCCGGGACGGTATCGATACCCTGCTAATTCCCGGCTCTCCCGATGTGGATTGTATCTTGTGCGACCCGGATTTACAGGACTGGATTCGACGCATAGCGCTACGCGTCAGACGGCTTGCGTCAGTCTGCACAGGCGCTTATCTGCTTGCGGAAAGCGGTCTTCTGGATGGCCTTCGGGCAACCAGTCACTGGGACTATTGCGATCGATTGGCGCGTGATTATCCAGCCGTTTGTGTCGAGCCGGATCGGATTTTTGTGCATGATGGCTTTATTTCAACATCGGGAGGCATAACGTCCGGTATTGATTTGGCGTTATCAATGGTGGAAGAAGATTGGGGAAGTGAACTGGCCTTACTGGTTGCGCGTTACCTGGTGGTATTTCTTAAACGGCCGGGTGGCCAGTCCCAATTTAGCGCTTATCTGACCAGTGAGGCTAGCCGTCCGGAGCTTAAAGATTTACAGGCCTGGATTATGATTCATCTTGCCGAAGATTTGCGCGTGGAAACATTGGCAGAACGCATGAGTATGAGCCCCCGGAATTTTGCACGGTTTTTCTTGACAGAAACAGGTATGACGCCTGGCAAGTTTGTCGAAATGGCGCGTATCGATGCGGCCAGGCATTATCTGGGCAGCTCTAAACTATCGATTGAAGCGGTAGCCGACAAATCCGGTTTTGGTGATCAGGAACGTATGCGCCGGGCGTTTATTCGCCAGTTGGGTGTTAATCCGCAAAGTTATCGTGAGCGTTTTGGCCTGTCTGCTCCTCATTCAGCTAAAGCAGCCTAGAAGAATATTGTAATAACTCAAAAATAATAATTAGGAGAGCGTGATGCGCATTTTACTTATTTCAACTGCATTTTCCGGACTAACACAGCGTTTTTATACCGAACTGGAAGATGCAGGCTATAGTGTCTCGGTTGAATTACATTCAGGTGACACAGCACAACTAATGGAAGGTGTCGCGTTATTCAAACCAGATTTGATACTATGCCCTTTTCTAACGAAACGCCTTCCTAAAGAAATTTATGAGAACACTCAATGCCTCATCGTCCACCCCGGTATTAAAGGCGACAGGGGCGCTTCTTCTTTAGACTGGGCCATTCAAAATGGCGAGCCGGAATGGGGGGTTTCTTTACTGGAAGCCGCTGAAGAAATGGATGCAGGCCCAATTTGGTCTAATAAGACCTTCCCTATGCGCCAGGCAACCAAAAGCAGTATTTTCTACCGTGAAGTAACCCAAGCGGCAATTGATTGTTTGTGGGAGGTTTTAACTTATTTTGATGCTCCGAATTTTAAACCCGAAGTGCAGGATTATAGTAGAGCGGATTATAAAGGAAAATTACTGCCGTTAATGAAGCAACCTGATCGTGCCATTAATTGGAAAAAACATAAAACGGACGAGATTTTAAGACGGATTAACAGTGCCGATGGCAGTCCTGGCGTACTTGATGAAATTTACGGAAAGCCTGTTTTTATTTTCAATGCCCATAAAGAGCTCCATTTAACCGGCAAACCCGGTGACATCATAGCCATTGCAAATCATGCCATTTGTAGGGCCACAGTAGACGGTGCTGTCTGGATTGGGCATTTAAAACCGAAATTGGAATCCGGTAGCAATGGCATAAAATTACCCGCCACTTTTGTGTTAAAAGACCTGTTACCCAAAACAAGCCACGGCACTACGACACTTAAAAGCCTGTTGTCAAAAACCATCATAGCGATTGAAATCAACTATACAAAACCCGGGCGCCAGCTACCCTGCCAGGAAGTTTGGTATGAACAGGAAGGCGATGTCGCTTATATCTATTTTTCTTTTCATAACGGCGGAATGAGTACGGAACAATGTCATATTTTGCTATCGGTCTATCAGCATGTAGCCACATTGTCGGTAAAAGTAATTGTTTTAATGGGCGGCGAAGAATGCTGGTCAAACGGCATTCACCTGAATCATATCGAGGTTGCGGAGTGTCCGGCTGATGAATCCTGGTTAAATATTAATGCCATTGACGATCTGATTTATCAGATTATAACGACCTTGGATAAATTAACCATTTCAGCCGTTAGGGGTAATGCCGGTGCAGGAGGTGCCATTTTGGCACTGGCTACTGATCAGGTATTTGTCCGGGAAGGCGTTATTTTTAACAACGTATGACAACATTCTGCTCGGTATTACAAAAGCCTCGTTGTCGACTGACTCGTTTATTTCAGCGGCTTCCTTCCAGGAAACTACCCGTGTACTCACCGAGGCTGCCATTATGGCACTGGCTGCTGACCAGATATTT
>CAIUYS010000121.1 GCA_903903365.1 uncultured Methylococcaceae bacterium | reverse complement strand
TATTACCGGCTATCCGCGCGCTAAACACATCCCCCAAGCCTTGGTCAAAAATCAGTTCCACAGACGTACGTGAATCCATGCAGCTCAGGATGATGGCAATGGGAAATTGACCTTGCCGGGTATCATTAACCTGTTCAAGCAAATTACGGTTGGCGTTTAAATTATTTACAAAATGCGCATTGCCTTCTTTCAGTATCGATAATACTTCTGACGGGGTTAATGCTTGTTGTGTGTCGTAGGTTAACGCCCGCGCATTCACGACCGGTTCAAGCACGCCATAGCCGCGAAGATTCTCAAGGGTCAGTTTAATGTTTTTGAACTTGGCTTCTATTTTAAAGTTTTGAATAATCTCGTAAACATCGTAATCGATATATTTTGAGCGGGTCGCATCAATAACGACTTCTGCATTTTCAGGTAATTGTTCGAAGGTTTTAAGGATGTTGGCTTTATTTAAAAAAGAGACATGTTCAGACAAGCGGATAATGGTTTTATTACCCATAAATGTCTCCTGAAAATAAAAAGCGCTTTTATAGTTTTCCAGCAATATCGAAAACACAGCGGTGGTCAGGCCAATCGTGATACCTATCAGCATGTCGGTAAAAATCAGACCTAAAATAGTCGCGCAGAACGGGACGAAATGATACAGACCGGCTTTGTACATGGTTTTAAAGACGTCCGGTCTGGCCAGTTTATAGCCAACAACCAGCAGAATGTCCGCCAGACTCGCCAAGGGGATTTTATTTAACAGGCTGGGGATGAGCATAACGGCAAACAGCAAGAGCAGGCCACGGATAAAAGCAGAAGTCTTGGTTCTTGCACCGGATTGGATGTTAAGGGAGCTACGCACAATGACTTGGGTCAAGGGCAAGCCGCCGATTAAACCTGAACTGATATTACCGATACCTTGCGCTATCAGCTCTCGGTTGGACGGTGTCACTCTTTTATACGGATCTAATTTATCAACCGCTTCTACCGAAAGTAACGATTCCAAGCTGGCTACCAGCGCCAAGGTGAGGGCTGTCAAATAAATTTTAGGATTGGCAAGCTGCGAAAAATCAGGAAAATACAGCTGACCCAACACATCAGTTGCCTTTTGAAAGACCGGAATCATGACCAAATGAGCACCACTCAGCGCAAACCCGGGAGAAAAGTTTTGCAGGAGTTGATTGGTAAGTATTCCTGCGATAACCGCCATTAACACATTGTTGAATAACTGAAAAAAGCGTTGTTTTTTTATGAAGGGTTGATCCCACAAAATGAGAAACAACAGGGACATGAGGGCGATTAAAACTGAACCTGGAGAAATAAATCCCAACATGTGTGACAATTCTGAAAAGGAAGAATAATTATCTGCTTGAAAAAAGCTAAAATCACCTTCGTAATCTTGGTCATAACCCAGCGCGTGAGGGATTTGTTTGAGAAAAATAATAATACCTATCCCTGACAGCATTCCGTTAATAACGGAAGAGGGAAAGTAATAAGCAATAACCCCCGCTTTTGCCAAGCCCATAAGGATCTGAAACACACCGGCTATCACTACGACCAGTAAAAAGGTATTAAAGCCCAGTTCTTGAACGGCGTTGAGCACAATAACGGCAAGCCCCGCAGATGCACCACTAATGCCCAGAGATGAGCCACTTAATGGTGCGACGATAATGCCACCGACAATGCCGGTAATCAATCCCGAGAATAGCGGTACACCAGATGCCAGAGCAATACCTAACGAGAGTGGAATGGATATCAGAAAAACAGAAATACTCGCTGGAAGGTCATATTTTAAGTTAGCCAATATACTGAAATCGTGATCCTTAAGTGTTGATAATCGATGACTCATCATTCCGGTAATGTCCTTTTGTTTGTTAAAAAAATACTTTGGGTTGTAAAAAAACAGTTTAGCGTTTTTCCTCAAACCATCGGTAAAGCGTTGGCAACATAATCAGTGTTAATAACGTTGACGTAATTAGTCCACCAATCACAACAATAGCCAGCGGACGCTGGACTTCTGAACCCGGGCCGGTAGCGAACAAAAAAGGGACTAGTCCCAGCAGCGCGACAGTGGCGGTCATCATGACCGGGCGAAAGCGTTGCGCACAGCCTTGGCGAATAGCCTGTATCTGGCTAAGTCCGCTGTTGCGAAGCTTGTTGATATAAGAAACCAATACCACACCGTTTAATACAGCGATTCCCCACAAAGCAATAAACCCGACCGAGGCGGGTACTGACAGATATTCGCCGGTAACAAACAATGCTACTACGCCGCCTATAGAGGCAAACGGCAATACCAGAATAATCAGTGCGGCAAAGCGTACCGAGTTGAAGAGCATAAACAGCACAAAGAAAATCGCACCGATAGTAATAGGGATGATGATTTTAAGATGTCCCAAGGCCCGCTCCATGTTCTGAAACTGTCCGCCCCACTCCAGATAATAGGATTCCGGCAGTTTAATCTGGCTGGAAACCGTTTTTTGCAGTTCTGCCACAAAACTGCCTAAGTCTCTATCTCTGACATTAATGCCAACAACGATACGACGCTTACCCATTTCCCTGCTAATCTGGGAAGGCCCGTCAGACAGGCCAATGACCGCCAAATCGCCCAGCGGTATGCGTGCACCGTTTGGTGAGGTGAGCAAAATAGCATCAATCGCTTCTATACTATTGCGGAAATCTTCCGGCAAACGCACGGCGGCCGAGAAGCGTCGCTCACCTTCATAAATATCGGTTGCTTTTTTGCCCCCGATAGCGGTTTCAATGACGTCATGAATATCCGAGGCATTAATGCCGTGTCGTGCAGTAGCTTCACGGTTGACGGTAATGGATAAGTATTGTTGGCCGGTGAGTCGCTCGACCCGAATATCCTGAGCGCCTTTGATAGTGCCTGCCACCCGTGCAATATCGTTCGCTGTTGTTTTTAACTGCTCCAGATCATCGCCGAATACTTTCACCGCCAGATCTGAACGAACGCCGGTCAGCATTTCATCGACGCGATCAGAAATCGGTTGTGCCATGATGACTTGTATGCCGGGTAAATTTTTGGTCAATTTGTCGCGAATCGCATCGGCAATCGTGTCCTGAGTCCAGC
>CAIUYS010000120.1 GCA_903903365.1 uncultured Methylococcaceae bacterium | reverse complement strand
GGCAGTCCATGCCGGGATGACGGCTTGAACGTTTTGAGCTATTTATAAGATTTGTGTTTATCGGTATTTTTTATTATTTACCCACTACGATTCACATAGAGCCAAAGAAATGAAGGTCATAAAATCGTTTGCCGAACCTGTTCAGGAAATAACTGATTGATAATATCAGTGATAAGCTTTTTTGTACGGAGGCAATCTATTTCTATGTTCCTTCTTTCCAGGATGATAAATAAGCTAGCTGTTCAGGGCTTAAACTATCAATGTTAATGCCCATGGCCGCCAACTTCATGGTGGCCACTTGTTGATCAATAGCTGTTGGCACCGGATGCACAAGGGTTTCAAGATTGACACCTTGTTGCCACAAGTAAGCAATGCTAAGCGCCTGGTTGGCAAAACTCATATCCATGACCGTTGCCGGATGGCCTTCTGCGGCAGCCAGATTAACCAGTCGTCCTTGAGCCAGCAACCTAATCTCCCTGCCATCTTTAAGCTGATAAGCTTCTACATGGCTACGTGGACTGTGTTTGTTCAGGGTCATTTTTTCCAGTGCCGGAATATTGATTTCAACATTAAAATGACCTGAATTAGCGATTACGCAGCCATTTTTCATAACCGCAAAGTGTGGCTGATCCAGTACATTTTTGTCGCCGGTTGCCGTAATAATAAAATCCGAACAGGCGGCAGCTACCAACATGGGCAGGACTTGAAAGCCGTCCATGGCGGCTTCCAGTGCTTTTAACGGATCGACTTCGGTGATAATGACATGGGCGCCATGTCCTTTGGCTCGCATGGCAATCCCGCGTCCACACCAGCCATAACCGGCAACCGTAAAGGTTTTACCGGCCAGCAAGATGTTGGTTGCGCGAATAATCCCGTCCAGAGTACTTTGCCCAGTGCCGTAACGGTTATCAAACAGGTGTTTGGTCATGGCATCATTGACGGCAATCACCGGAAATTTAAGCGCCTTATCCGCTGCCATGGCACGCAACCTTAACACACCGGTAGTGGTTTCTTCAGTGCCGCCAATAACTTCAGTCAATAAATCACGGCGGTTTTTGTGCAACTCGCTAACCAGATCGGCACCATCGTCCATAGTCAATTGCGGCCGGTGATCCAGTGCTTTTGCGATATGCAGGTAATAAGTGCCGGCATCTTCGCCGCGTATGGCAAAGGTGGGAATATGATAATGCTGCACCAGCGCCGCCGCGACATCATCTTGAGTGCTAAGGGGATTACTGGCACATAATACCAGCTCAGCGCCGCCCGCTTTCAAGGTGCGAGCCAGATTTGCCGTCTCTGTAGTGATATGTAGACAACCACTAATTCGCGCACCCGCTAACGGCCGGTCTTTGGTGAATCTCTCATATATTTCACGCAGCACCGGCATTTCGGTAAGCGCCCACTCAACTCGCTCACGTCCTTGATCTGCCAGCGTTATATCTTTAATGTCATGGTTGTTATTAATCATAGTCTGGGTTGTGGGTCAGTAGATTAAGATGATGATTGTGAGTGATGTTCACCGGTGAGCGGAACAAAGCTGACGCCAAGAATCTTACGGGTTTCGATGTCACCATTCGCTTTTTTTTCTACCACCATCAACGCCTGATAATCAAAAGGCAAACCGACGGGTATAACGAGACGGGCGCCTGGCCGCAATTGATCAATCAAGGGTTGGGGAATATAAGGCGCAGCAGCAGTGACGATTATTCCATCATACGGCGCATGTTCGGGCCAGCCGAAATAACCGTCGTCGTTGCGAATGTCTACATTGTTATAACCGAACTTATGGAGACGTTTGCGTGCAGTTGTCGCCAGCTCTGTAATTATTTCAACGGAATAAACGTGTTGTACCAAGCCGGAGAGGATAGCCGACTGATAACCTGATCCGGTACCGACTTCCAGAATAATATCCGCAGGTTTCGTCATTAACAAGTCACTCATCAACGCGACCATATAAGGCTGAGAAATGGTTTGCCCGCAACCAATAGGCGCCGGGCCGTTAGAGTAAGCGCAATAACGTAAATCAGCCGGTAAAAACTCATGACGCGGCACTTGTTTCATTGCGGCCATCACCCTGTCATCCAACGCGTTTTTGCCGATAAGATGGCGGGTCAAGTGAACCTCCATGTCAATATCGTCCAGCATACCTTGCAGCTCTTTCATGGATTATTCTCCGCACATATTTCATGGTTCGACAGACGCTCCCGAGCGACGCCGAAAAACTCACCACTTAGGAATGCGTATAAAATAATTTGGGCATCTTGCTCCCTCTCCCGCTGGGAGAGGGTTGGGGTGAGGGAATATAAAGGGTCAAGTTATTTCATGCACGTTCCTTACCGCATAATCTTAAACTTCCCCGTCTTGAGATGAAAGCTGTTTTAGCTAAAAAACATTGTAAATCGAAAATTCCGCTATAACATTAAGCCACTATAAATTGAAGACTAAGGATGACAGCCATGAAAGCGATGGTCTTGAACAAACTCTGCAACCTTACCGAAAATCAGACACCGCTGACACTTATGGAGCTGCCCGTGCCGGTTCCGGGTGATAAAGAGCTTTTATTAAAAGTTTCAGTCTGCGGAGTTTGCCATACCGAGCTGGATGAAATTGAGGGTCGCACGCCACCGTCGCAATTACCCAGAGTACCGGGACATCAAGTGGTCGGTCGAGTTGAAGCTATTGGCCGTAAAGTAAGCAACATTAAAATAGGCGACCGGGTTGGCGTCGCCTGGATTTTTTCCGCTTGCGAAACCTGTAAATTCTGTCTGGCCGGCAATGAAAATCTGTGTGAATCTTTCGAGGCAACCGGTCGTGATGCCAATGGCGGATATGCCCAGTATATGACCGTTGCCGAAAATTTCGCTTATCCCGTTCCGGCCGTTTTTTCCGATGCTCAGGCCGCGCCTTTACTTTGCGCCGGTGCAATCGGCTATCGGTCGCTACAATTAACAGGGCTAAAAGATGGACAACGTTTGGGCTTGACGGGTTTTGGCGCATCAGCTCACCTGGTTTTGAAGATGGTCAAATATCAGTATCCCAATACCGACGTTTATGTTTTTGCCCGAAGCGCAGGGGAACGAGAATTTGCCAGAGAACTGGGCGCTGATTGGGCGGGAGACACCACTGAGCACCCGCCGCATAAACTGGACAGCATTATTGATACGACACCGGCATGGGCACCCATTGTTGAGGGACTGGCCAATCTGGAGCCAGGCGGCCGACTGGTGATTAATGCAATCCGCAAAGAAAACGACAAGCGCAGTCTGCTGAAACTTGATTATCCCGCTCACCTCTGGCAAGAGAAAGAGATAAAAAGCGTTGCCAATATTACCCGTCGTGATGTAAAGGAGTTTTTAAATCTGGCGGCAAAAATGAATATCAAGCCCGAGGTTCAGATATTTGCGTTAGAGCAGGCAAACGAAGCATTGCTGGAATTGAAAGCTGGAAAGATACGCGGTGCCAAGGTGCTAAAAATAGCGTGATCAAATTAGAATGGATCTATGTGAATCGTAGTGGGTAAATAATAAAAAATACCGATAAACGCAAATCTTATAAATAGCTCAAAACGTTCAAGCCGTCATCCCGGCATGGACTGCCGGGATCCAGTGTACAAGGATGTACTAATCTACATCGCATAGAATTTATTAAAATTAAACTATAAATTAGCTAGTTGTATGCTTTGTAAGTGCCATCCATGGCAACTGGATTCCGGCGATCCATGCCGGAATGACGGCTCTGGGACTTGTGGTAATATCAATTCTTCTTATGACCAG